>NZ_VWXC01000033.1:0-33554 GCF_011752685.1 Candidatus Pantoea communis | reverse complement strand
TAGCAGAGATGGTCAGACTGCCGGGACGACGGGAGCGCTCGTTCCCAAGGGTGGTGAAAGAGAGACCCTATAAATATCCGACAGCAAGAAGAAAAAATGCCAGTCAGGCTTAACTGACTGGCATTAGCCAAATGGCTGCCCTTTTTGATGTACAACATCTGGCGAAGTTATTCGCCGGTGCCGGTATTATTGAGCGCTAATGAAACCGCCAGCGTCTGCGCCAGGCAGAGGGAGGCCACCTGCGAACGGAAGCCATCCACCTGCGCTTCGCGCACCACAAAGCACACATCGCTGAAGGCGGCCAGCGGGCTCACCTGGCTGTCGGTAATAGCAATCAGATGTGCGCCGCGTTTTGCACCCAACTCAACCAGCTCAACCGCCTCACGCGCATACGGCGAGTAGCTAATGGCAATCACCACGTCTTTCGGATTCACCATGCTCAACTGCTCGGTGAACATGCCACCGAGACCGTCGATCAGGAATGCGCGGCGCTCCAGATGGCGCAGCGCATACACCAGATAGGACGCAACGCTGAAGGAGCGACGCAGGCCAATGATATAGATGTTCTCCGCTTCATCCAGCATCTTCACCGCTTTGTTCAGCTGGTCCGGATTAACCTGCATTGCTAGCTGCTGCAATGCCTGGCTGTTCACCATGGTGAAGACGTTGAGAATCTCAACCGGGCTCTCAGGAGAACTGGCGCTGTCATCCGTCGCGGTCTGGCGGAACAGACGGGCGCGCTCGGTGTAGTTCACGGTTTCTTCCATCAGGTGCTGACGGAAAACCTGTTTCATTTCGTTGAAACCGCTAAAACCAAAGGCGTTGGCAAAGCGGATCAGCGTGGAGGGCGGCACATCGGCCTGTTGCGCGATGGAAGCCACGGTATCGAATGCAATGCTGTTGCTGTTATCAAGGATATAACGAGCCACCTGCTTCAGGCGTTTACTCAGCGTCTCATAGCGACGACGGATATCGTCCTGTAACAAGGTTAATTGGGTTGGATTGTTGGTCATGACTTCGGCCCGTCAAAAAATGAAAATATGGCTGGATAATGAGCGCTATAGTACCAGATGGATGGAAAATTTCATTTGTTTGACGCTATCGTGACGCTTATTTCATCGGTTTATGAAATGCCTCACAAAAAGAAGTGGTTAGCGAGAAGGCAAAAGCCAATAAAAAAAGCGGCCCTTGCGAGCCGCTTTTGCACTGCTTTAACGCCAATCAGCCACGCGCCGCGCGCCAGTAACCAATCAGTCGCAGATAGTTGCCTTTCACCGTTTCAATCAACGCTTTATCATCCAGTTCACCGTTGAGCCATTGGCGTGACGGTTGGCCGAAGATGGTGCGTCCGACGGCAAAGCCTTTAACCCACGGCGCTTGCGCTGCAGCAGCGAAACCGGCTTTCAGCGTCTCTTCCGGTGCATCGAGGCCGAGCAGCAGAATGCCGCGGCAGTGGGGATCGTTCTGTTCGATCAACCCGCTGATGGCCTGCCAGCTCTCCGCCGACAGCGGTGGCAGTTTCCACCAGTCCGGCTGAATGCCCAGGCTATAGAAGTGGCTCAGCATGTCGTAATAGTACGATTCATTACGGTCCGGATTGCTCTCCGGCAGAATCAGTTCCAGCAGCAGCTCATGCCCGCTCTTGTTACAGCCGTTCCACACATCGAGTACCAGTTCATCCTGCTCTTTACGCAGCTCGGCGCTGTCGTGCGGATGGTAGAACACCAGGCATTTCACCACGTGTTCTGCCGGCCAGTCGACCAGTTGCGAACCGATGTTACCGTGCTCCAGACGCAGGGGACGCGAGCTTGGCAGTTCGATAGGTCGGCCAATCCACCAGTTTTTGCCGGTAATCGCGTTCAGCGCTTTCTGGCCGTAGGTGGTATCCGCCAGAATCCCACTCTTCTCGTTTAAACCGGCTTCGTTGGCCGCTTCCTGCGCCGCCTGCAACAGCAGCAGTTTCAACTGTGGGATCTTATCTTCACTGACGCCTGCTTCACGGGCCATATCGGCCAGCTGTTTGCGATGGTCAAAGGCGAACACATTGAGTTCTGGCCACTGCTGTTTACGCGTGGTGACGCGGTGCAGATGGTTGAGACGCGCATCCAGATCCGGGCGTTTTACGTCTTTGTCGCGACCGAGGAAATCGTCCAGCTCTTCTTTGGTTGGCATCGCTGGCGCGCAACCATGGCGTGAGACCACCAGCGCACCACAGGCGTTGGCGTAGCGGCAAGCCTGTTCCCAACTTTCATCATTCAGCCAGCCGCGCAGCAGGCCAGACATAAAGGCATCGCCTGCACCCAGCACGTTCAGGACTTCAACGCGAACGCCGGTTTGCAATTTTGTCTGCTCCCAGCTGTCCGGGATATCACCTTCAAACACCACGCACCCCAGCGGTCCACGTTTACAGACCAGCGTGGCTTTACTTGCCTGGCGCACATTTTTCAGTGCTGTCAGCGTATCCGTACTGCCGCCGGCAATGTGGAACTCTTCTTCCGTTCCTACCACCAAATCGAAATAGTGCAGCACTTCCTGCAATTGTTTCGTGACTTCACCGGATTCAACGAAACGCGTTTCGCCATCGCCCAGTGATGTCAGCCCCCACAGCACCGGACGATAATCGATATCCAGTGCGGTGCGCAGACCATTTCGCTTGGCGATATCCAACGCTTTCAGTACTGCCGCGCGGGTTTGCGGATGTGAAAGATGCGTACCGGTGACCGCGACAGCGCGAGAAGAGGTGATGAATTCCTCTTTAATGTCATCCGGCACCAGGCCCATATCGGCACAATTGTCGCGGTAGAAGATCAGTGGGAAGGTATCTTCATCTTTAATACCGAGGATCACCAGGCCGGTCAGGCGGTTTTTATCGGTGATCAGCCCATCGGTGTTGCAACCTACGCGCTGCAATTCTTCTCGCAGAAAGCGGCCGTTATGTTCATCCCCTACGCGCGCCAGCATGGCCGATTTCAAGCCCTGAATGGCTGTTCCATAGGCCACGTTACCGGAAGAACCGCCCAGATATTTATTAAAGCTGGTCATATCTTCCAGACGTGATCCGATTTGCTGACCGTAGAGGTCGACGGCGATGCGTCCGATACAAATCACATCAAGCCGCTTCTGTTGTGTACTCATACCTGTGGTTTCCTTCTGTGATAAGCAGACACTGGGGCGAAAACGCCCAACATCAAGCGCTATGCTTCCGGGTTCTCAAGGTGCCTGATTGGCTATGGTGGCAGTATGAGGAATAAAAATTCCAAATACAATATGAAATGAAACATCCATCGCGATTTTGTGACCGAGGTAAAACTCTGCACGATGCGCTATCACGGCATGCTGTTTAGCATCGGTTTCACTGATGCTATGGCTTGTGAGCCAGGTCGCAGGAAAATGGCTGTGAATAAAGGAAGCTACTGAAGTGAAATGAAATTTCGCTATCTTGTTAAAATGCTATTTTGTCATTTCACTTTTACCCCTGCAACGGCCTTCGCTGGCAACGTTTCATCGCTGAATTTGATCTCCATCGCAAAATGAAATGTTTCTTCTGTAATTACGTTTAATGAAAAAAATATTTGTTTATAATCGCCACACGTTTCACTTATCCGCGGGTGCCGTCACGGCAGCGAAAACCCGAACCGCGTTGTACCTCACGTCAGGTACCAGCATGTAAAGGAAGAAGCATATGGGCACAATCAGACTTACCACGGCACAGGCGCTGGTGAAATTTCTTGATAACCAGTATCTGAACGTTGACGGCGTTGAAACCAAATTTGTGAAAGGCATTTTTGCCATTTTCGGCCACGGTAACGTGCTGGGACTGGGGCAAGCGCTGGAGCAGGACAGCGGCGATCTGGTGGTGCATCAGGGTCGTAATGAACAGGGCATGGCGCATGCGGCGATTGGTTTTGCTAAGCAGTCGCTGCGTCGTCAGATTATTGCCTGTACCTCTTCAGTGGGACCGGGCGCGGCGAACATGATCACCGCAGCTGCCACGGCGACCGCGAACCGCATTCCTTTACTGCTGCTACCGGGCGATGTGTTCGCCACGCGTCAGCCCGATCCCGTTTTGCAGCAGATCGAGCAGAGCCACGATCTCAGCATCAGTACCAATGATGCCTTCCGCGCGGTGAGCAAATACTGGGATCGCGTTAGCCGTCCTGAACAGCTGATGACTGCCTGTATTAATGCCTTGCGTGTGCTGACCGATCCGGCGGAAACCGGTGCCGTGACCATCGCGCTGCCGCAAGACGTGCAGGGTGAGGCCTGGGACTTCCCGGAATATTTCTTCCAGAAACGTGTGCACCGTCTGGATCGCCGTCTGCCGACAGCTGCTCAGTTGGAAGATGCTCTGTCGCTGATTGCGCGTAAACACAAGCCGCTGATTATCGTGGGTGGCGGTCTGAAATATTCCGATGCCGGTGCCGCGCTGCTGAAATTCGCGGAACGCTTTAACATTCCGTTTGCGGAAACACAGGCCGGTAAAGGCACCATTGTTTCTGATCATCCGCTGAATGTGGGTGGCGTCGGCGAAACGGGCTGTCTGGCTGCTAACCTGTTGGCGAAAGAAGCCGACCTGGTGATTGGGATCGGCACGCGCTACACCGATTTCACCACCGCTTCGAAATGGATTTTCCAGAATCCTGAAGTGAGCTACCTCAACATCAACGTCAGCAATTTCGACAGCTACAAGCTCGATGCAGTGCAGCTGTTAGCGGATGCGCGTGAAGGGTTGACCGCACTGGAAAGCGGACTGAAAGGCTTTGAGAACCACTGGGGCGGTCAGGTTGAGCAGGCACAAAGCAAGCTACTGAAAGAGACGCAGCGTGTGTATGCCGCCACTTATAACACCGACGATTTTATTCCCGAAATCGCCGATCACATTGACCGTGAAGCGCTGTTTACTGAGTTTGAGCGCCTGACGCAGTCAGTGCTGACGCAGAGCAGCGTGCTGGGCACCTTAAACGAGCAGCTCCCAAAGGATGCAGTGATTGTCGCGGCAGCGGGCAGTCTGCCGGGCGACCTGCAACGCATGTGGCGCACCAAAGATTACAACTCGTACCACGTTGAATACGGCTATTCCTGTATGGGCTACGAAGTCAATGCCGCGTTGGGCGTGAAGCTGGCCCAGCCGCAGCGTGAAGTCTATGTGATGGTGGGTGATGGCTCGTTCATGATGTTGCACTCCGAGCTGGTCACCTCGATTCAGGAAGGCGCGAAAATCAACGTGGTGCTGCTGGATAACATGACCAACGGCTGTATTAACAACCTACAGATGGAACACGGCATGGACAGCTTCACCACCGAGTTCCGTTTCCGCAACCCGGAAGGCGGCAAGCTGGATGGCGGCTTTATTCCGGTCGATTTCGCGGCGATTGCGGGCGGTTACGGTTGCAAAACCTATCGCATTACCACGCTGGAACAGTTGGAAGCTGCACTGATTGACGCGCAGAAACAGACCGTTTCAGTGCTGTTCGACATCAAAGTGCTGCCAAAAACCATGATTCACAAATATTTCAGCTGGTGGCACGTTGGTGTGGCTCAGACTTCAACGTCTGAACGCACGCAGGAAGTGGCCGACAAACTTAACGTGCATATCGAACAAGCACGTAAGTACTAACACCCTTTTTAGGCCGGCGTTCGCCGGCCTTGTTTAACCCTATGTCCCCCAAATAATTCGAGAGTCAGGAAGGCGGCCAACGAGAGCAGCCAACGCACCTGCATCTTGAAATATGAAGGGCATACTTATCCGACTCTACAGGTGTAATTATGACGCTCAAACTCGGTGTAATTGGTACCGGTGCAATTGGTCAGGATCACATTCGTCGCTGCAACAATGTGTTGCAGGGCGCGAAAGTGGTGGCGGTTTCAGATATCAACGTGGAAGGGGCCCGCGCGGCGCTGCAGCGTCTGAATATCGAAGCTGAGGTGTATCAGGATGGTCATCAGGTGATTAACTCGCCGGAGGTGGATGCCATTCTGGTGACATCATGGGATCCGACCCACGAAGAATTCACCCTTGCCGCCATTGCTGCTGGCAAGCCCGTGTTCTGCGAGAAGCCGCTGGCGATGAGCGCCGAAGGCTGCCGTCGCATCGTTGATGCCGAAATCAAACACGGTAAACGCCTGGTGCAGGTGGGCTTTATGCGTCCGTACGATTCAGGCTATCGCGCGTTGAAGAAAGTGATCACTGACGGTGAAATTGGCGAGCCGCTGATGCTGCACTGTGCGCACCGCAACCAGAGTGTGGGGGAAAATTACACCACCGATATGGCGATCACCAACACCCTGATTCACGAGCTGGATGTGCTGCGCTGGCTGACCGAGGACGATTACAAATCGGTGCAGGTGGTGTTCCCACGTTCGACCTCGAAGACCCACGCCAAATTGAAAGATCCGCAAATCGTGCTGTTCGAAACCCAGAAGGGCATTCGTATTGATGTCGAGATCTTCGTGAACTGCGCATACGGCTACGACATTCAGTGTGAAGTGGTGGGCGAAGAGGGCATTGCCAAACTGCCTGAGCCTTCATCTATTCAGATGCGTAAAAACGCGCGTCTCGGCAATGCGCTGCTCACTGACTGGAAAGACCGTTTTATCGAGGCTTACGACGTTGAGCTGCAAGCTTTCATCAATGACGCCACGGCGGGCAAGTTGACCGGGCCTTCCGCCTGGGATGGTTTTGCTGCCTCCGTTGCGGCGGATGCCTGCCATAAAGCCCAGAACAGCGGCGCTATCGAGCCGGTGACCATGCCAGCGCGTCCAGACTTTTACGCCAAATAACTGAGCCTGTGCGCTAACACTTCTCTCTCAGAATCAGGGAATTGAAATGAACAAAGACAATGTAAAACTGGCGATTGCGCCAATCGGCTGGACCAACGATGACATGCCAGAACTGGGCAGCGAAAACACCTTCCAGCAGACCGTCAGTGAAATGGCGCTGGCAGGCTTTACCGGCAGTGAGGTCGGCAGCAAATATCCGAAAGATCCGGCAGTGCTGAAACCGATGCTGGAAATTCGCGGTATTCAGATCTGCAATGCCTGGTTCAGCACCTTCTTCGCCAACGGCGACAAGGCGAAAACCATCGACGAGTTCACCCAGCACATGAACTTCCTGCACGCCATGGGCGCGCGCGTGATTGGTTGTTCTGAGCAGAGTAAAAGCATTCAGGGCACCACGCTGGCAGTGCTGGAGCAGAAGCCGATCTTCACCGATGAAGAGTGGCGTCTGACAGCGGAAGGCTACAACGAGTTGGCTGAGATCGCGGCGAAGAAGGGCATGCGCGTAACGCTGCACCATCACATGGGGACCGGCATTCAGACCCCAGCGGAAATCGATCGCTTTATGGAATCGACCAATCAGAATGTCGGCCTGCTGTATGACACTGGCCACATCTACTACTCCGAAGGCTCACAGCAGGCGATGCTGGATGTGCTGACCAAATATCTGCCACGTATTTTCCACGTGCACCTGAAAGATGTGCGTGACAGCGTGGTGGCTGAAGTGCGTGAAAAATCACTGTCGTTCCTCGATGGCGTGAAGAAAGGCACCTTCACCGTGCCGGGCGACGGCGTGATTGATTTCAAGCCGGTGTTCAAAATCCTCGACGATTACGGCTACAAAGGCTGGATGGTGGTCGAAGCGGAACAGGATCCGGCGCTGGCCAATCCGTTCGAATATGCGGTGAAAGCGCGTAAATATATTCGCGAGAATACCGGCTTATAAGTTCAATGATGCGCGATTTATCGCGCTCTTTTGACCATCAGACACAATAAAAAAGGCCGTTATCCCTTGCAGGATAACGGCCTTTCTATTTGGCCTGGATTATGAAGCCAGCGACAGCGCCGGTTTCTGACCGTTGACCGCCAGCCACTCACGAATGCGTGCCTGCTCGGCTTCTGTCAGCCACATACCTTGTTTGGTACGACGCCAGATTGCATCATCCAGTTCGCGCACCCATTCATTTTTCACCAGGTAGCGCAATTCAGCTTCGTAAAACTCGTGACCGAAGTTCTCGCCCAGATCCGCCAGACTGCTTGCGCCTGCCAGCAGTTCTTCGGTGCGGCTACCGTAGGTACGGGCAAAGTGGCGCGCCATGCCTTCGCTGATAAACGGATAACGACGACGCAGACCTGCGGCGTAATCTTCACGGGTGCCAGAGAAATCACCGCCTGGCAGTACTGCTGATTTAGTCCAGGCTGGGCCGGCGTTGGGATAGTACTTCGCCAGTTTTTCCAGTGCATGCTCTGCCAGCTTACGATAGGTGGTGAGCTTACCGCCAAACACCGACAGCAGCGGCGCCTGGCCGTTGTCATCGTGTACATCCAGCGTGTAATCACGGGTGATGGCCTGCGGAGAATCCGATTCGTCATCACACAGCGGACGCACACCAGAATAAGTCCAGACGATGTCATCTTTGCTCAGTTGCTGTTTGAAGTGTCCGTTAAACACTTTCAGCAGATAGCTGATTTCGTTGTCATCGATCTTCACGTCTTTCGGATCGCCTTTGTACTCCACATCCGTCGTACCGATGATAGAGAACTCGTCCATCCACGGAATCACAAACACGATACGGTTATCTTCGTTCTGCAGGATATAAGCCTGCTTTTCACGGTGTACGCGCGGCACCACAATGTGGCTGCCTTTGATCAGGCGAATGCCATAAGGTGATTTCAGTTTCAGACCATCGTCGAACAGTTGCTTAACCCATGGACCAGCGGCGTTGACCAGGCCTTTAGCGCGCCAGGTGAAAATTTTGCCGGTATCGATATCTTCCGCTTCCACCATCCAGAGACCGCCTTCGCGCCATGCACGGTTAACGCGGGTGCGGGTACGCACTTCGCCGCCCTGTTTCACTACTTCCTGCGCGTTGAGCACGACCATGCGCGCATCATCCACCCAGCAGTCAGAATATTCGAATCCGCGCGTGATCTCAGGCTTAAGGGCCGATTCCGCGCCAAAACGCAGGCCTTTACTGCCCGGTAAGGTGGTGCGTTTACCCAGGCGATCGTACATAAACAGACCAAGGCGAATCATCCACGCCGGACGCAGATGCGGGCGATGTGGCAAGCGGAAGCGCATTGGGAAGGCAATGTGCGGTGCCATTTTCAGCAGCACTTCGCGTTCGGCCAGCGCTTCGCCCACCAGACGGAATTCGTAATGTTCCAGGTAGCGCAGGCCACCGTGAATTAATTTAGAGCTGTTGGAGGAGGTTGCACAGGCCAAATCCCGCGCCTCCAGCATCAGCACTGACAGTCCGCGTCCTGCAGCGTCCACTGCAATGCCGGCTCCGTTAATGCCGCCGCCGATCACGATCAGGTCTTTGGTTTCCACGTCATCTCCTCCGATGTTCGGAATAGTTCTAAAATGTTCGTTTTCGAGCGTAATAATAATCGGAAACCAACATTGATGCCAGCGCTTAACTCAATAAAAACATTTTTGCGTGATATAGCTAACATTCCTGCAGGAAAAAAAATCCATAGCCATAACTTTTGTCAGGTTATCGCGACGGATTCTCAGGTTAAACTAGGCGCTAATTGTGACGACCTTATGAGAGACACCATGGAAAACTTCGAATGTATTTCGGTTCAGCAGGCTAACGAGCACCTGGCACAAGGCGCGCAGCTGGTGGACATTCGCGACCCACAAAGCTATGCCATGGGCCACGCGACAGGCTCGTTACATCTGTCGAACGACAATCTGGCGGACTTTATCGCGCAGGCGAATCATGAGCTGCCGGTGCTGGTGATGTGCTATCACGGCAACAGCAGCAAAGGTGCAGCACAGTTCCTGTTAGGGCAGGGATTCAATGCCGCGTATAGCATCGATGGCGGTTTTGACGCCTGGCGCGCCGTGTTTCCCTCGCAGGTAGATACTGGTAGCGTCTGAGACGATCACACAAAGGAAGGAGAACCCGCACGATGCGCATCACTCAGTTCAACAACCCACGTATGGCGCAGGCGTTTGTGGATTACATGGCAACGCGCGGCGTCACGCTGCGAATTGAGCGCGAAAGCCACTATGTCATTATGCTGGACGATGAAGGCCGGCTGGAGATGGTTGAAAACGAACTTGCCCAGTTCGTACGCGACCCTAATCATCCGCGCTATCAGGCCGCCAGCTGGCATACAGGCAGTACCGAAAGTGGCTTGCGCTATGAACGCAGCAACATCTGGGCGAATATTCGTGAACGCGCAGGCCCGCTCACCATGACGATCATGATCGCCTGCGTGGCGGTGTTCATCATGATGCAGATTGTCGGTGATGATGTGGCGCTGGATTGGCTGGCGTGGCCTGCTGACTCCTCACAGTATTTCCAGGTGTGGCGCTGGTTTAGCCATGCGTTGTTGCACTTCTCACTGCTGCACATCCTGTTCAATCTGATGTGGTGGTGGTATCTCGGTGGCGCAGTGGAAAAGCGTATTGGCAGCGGTAAGCTGTTTGTGATTATGCTCATTTCCGCGCTGTTGAGCGGCTGGATGCAGGCCAAATTCAGCGGTGTGCTGTTCGGCGGACTATCGGGCGTGGTGTATGCACTGATGGGTTATTGCTGGCTGCGTGGCGAGCGCGATCCCGAAAGTGGCATTTATCTGGAGCATGGTCTGATGGGCTTCGCTATTGTATGGCTGATTATTGGCTGGTACGGCGCTTTTGGGCTGCCGATTGCTAACGCTGCACATGTCACCGGCTTGCTGGTCGGCCTGGCCATGGCGTTTGTCGATACGCGCAATGTGGCTCGTCGGTAGCAGGTATAAAAAGAAAACGGCTCTGAGCCGAGGAGAGAGATGTGAAGCAGACGCAACGTCATGACGCCATTATCGATTTGGTGCGACGCCAGGGATATGTCAGTACGGAAGAGCTGGTGGATCACTTTGAGGTGAGCCCGCAAACCATTCGGCGTGACCTGAACGATCTGGCCGATCAGAATAAAATCCAGCGCCATCACGGCGGCGCGGCGCTGCCTTCCAGCTCTGAAAACACCGCATGGCAGGACCGCAAAATGATGTGGTCAGCGGAAAAAGCGCGCATCGCCGAGCGTGTGGCGAGCCAGATTCCGGATGGTGCCACGCTGTTTATCGATATCGGCACCACGCCGGAAGCGGTGGCGCATGCGTTGCTGAATCACAACAATCTGCGCGTGGTGACCAACAACCTCAATGTGGCGATTTTGCTGATGGCGAAGCCGGATTTCCGCGTCATCATCGCTGGCGGCGAAGTGCGTACGCGGGATGGCGGCATCATGGGTGAAGCGACGCTGGATTTCATCTCCCAGTTTCGCCTCGATTACGGCATTCTCGGCATCAGCGGCATCGATATGGATGGCTCACTGCTGGAGTTCGATTACCACGAAGTCCGCACCAAACGCGCGATAATCGAAAACTCGCGCTGCGTGATGTTGGTGGTGGACCATTCGAAATTTGGCCGTAATGCAATGGTGAACCTGGGGAATATGAGCCTGATTGACTACATGTATACCGATCAGACGCCGCCCGCCAGCGTGCTGAAGGTGATTGAGCAACACGAAGTCCATCTCGAACTCTGCTAATCCATCCTGTCGGGGCGGTTGCTGTGCCGCCCGCAGGATGGCATCTGGTTGCGCGCCAAGCTTAAATCCACTTTTTTTCCCTCCATCCGCATTTCTCTGTCGCTTTTTTCTTCGCCCCCGGCTTTACTTATCTTTTCTGGTTATGCGCTCGCCCGTCTTTACCGTTAACGGACTCGAAGGGATTGATATGTCGCAGCAAAAATTTAATAAAACACGTTTCGACGCCGCACTCACCCGCCAATGGCAGCACCTTGGACTCACCTCCGCCCAGCAAATGACACCGCATCAGTGGTGGCAGGCATTAAGCCGTGTGCTGACCGAGATGCTCGCCACGCAGCCGCCCGCCACACCGCGCGCAGGCCAACGCCATGTGAACTATCTGTCGATGGAGTTTCTTATCGGCCGCCTGACCGGCAACAACTTGCTGAATCTGGGTTGGTACGACGAGGTGAAGGAAGCGCTGGCAGCGCATCAGGTAGAACTCAGTGAGTTGCTGGAGGAAGAGGTGGATCCGGCGCTCGGAAACGGTGGATTGGGGCGCCTGGCCGCGTGTTACATGGACTCGATGGCCACTGTCGGGCAGGCCGCGATGGGACATGGCCTTAATTATCAGTACGGTTTGTTCCGCCAGACCTTTGACGATGGCCAGCAAAAAGAGGCGCCGGACGACTGGCAGCGCAACAGTTATCCGTGGTTTCGCCATAACGCCGCGCAGGATGTGCAGGTTGGCATCGGCGGCAAAGTGAAGAAAAACAGCGATGGCTCGCTACAGTGGCGACCTAAATTTCATCTTAAAGGTGAAGCCTGGGATTTGCCGGTGGTCGGCTACCGTAATGGTGTGACGCTGCCGTTACGTTTGTGGCAAGCCAGCAGCGTGCATCCGTTCGATCTCACCCTGTTCAATGATGGCAAGTTCCTGCAGGCCGAACAGCCCGGCATTGATGCTGACAAACTCACCAAGGTGCTGTATCCCAACGATAATCACGCAGAAGGTAAACGCCTGCGCCTGATGCAGCAATATTTCCAGTGCGCGTGTGCGGTGGGCGATATTCTGCGCCGCCACCATCTTGCCGGGCGCTCGATCCACACCTTGCCCGATTTTGAAGTCATCCAGCTCAACGACACGCATCCCACTATCGCCATCCCGGAGATGCTGCGTATCCTGCTGGATGAGCATCAGTTGAGTTGGGATGAAGCCTGGCACATCACCAGCCGCGTTTTCGCCTATACCAATCACACGTTGATGCCGGAAGCGCTGGAGCGTTGGGATGAGTCGCTGGTGCGCGATCTGCTGCCGCGCCATATGCTGATCATCCGCGAAATTAACCAGCGTCTGAAAAAAATCGTCAAGAAGCAGTGGCCCGGCGATAGCGCGACATGGCAAAAGCTGGCGGTGGTGGCTGATGGACAGGTGCGTATGGCGAACCTGTGTGTGGTGAGTTGCTTCGCCGTGAATGGCGTGGCTGCGCTGCACTCTGAGCTGGTGGTGAAGGATCTGTTCCCGGAATACCACCTTCTGTGGCCAAACAAATTCCATAATGTGACCAATGGCATCACGCCGCGCCGCTGGTTGAAGCAGTGCAATCCATTGCTGTCGAACCTGATTGACGAAACGTTGCAGGTGGAGTGGGCCAACGATCTGGATGCGCTGGAGTGGCTGGCGCCCTATGCGCGTAAAAAAGCTTTCCGTCAGCAGTTCCGCACCATCAAGCAGCAGAACAAGCTGCGCCTGACCGTATACATCAAACGCGTGACCGGCATTGATGTAAATCCCGATGCACTGTTCGATGTGCAGATTAAGCGGCTACACGAATACAAACGCCAGCACCTCAGCCTGCTGCATATGCTGCACTGCTATCGTCAGCTGCGGGACAATCCTGATAACCCCGACTTTGTGCCGCGCGTATTCCTGTTCGGTGCCAAGGCCGCGCCGGGCTACTACCTTGCCAAGAACATCATCTACGCCATTAACAAAGTGGCCGAGGTGATCAATAACGACCCGAAAGTCGGCGATCGGTTAAAAGTCGTGTTTATCCCTGACTATCGCATTACCGCCGCCGAGTTGATGATTCCGGCAGCCGATCTCTCGGAGCAAATCTCGACCGCCGGTTATGAAGCGTCCGGCACCGGGAATATGAAGCTGGCGCTGAACGGCGCGCTGACCATTGGCACGCTGGATGGTGCGAACGTCGAAATCGCCGAAGCGGTGGGCGAGAAGAACATCTTTATCTTCGGCAATACGGTGGATGAGGTTAAGGCGCTCAAAGCCAACGGTTACAGCCCGAAAAAACTGCGCAAACAGAATAAGTATCTGGATGGATTGTTGAAAGATCTGGAGAAGGGCAAGTTCAGCGAAGGTGATAAGCAGGCATTCGATATGCTGCTCACCAGCCTGACCAAAGGTGGCGATCCCTGGCTGGTGCTGGCCGATTTCGACGCTTATCTCGACGCGCAGCAACAGGTTGAAGCCTTGTGGAAGAACCCGGAAGCCTGGACTAAAGCGGCGATTCTCAACACCGCGCGCACCGGGCGATTCAGTTCCGATCGTTCGATTCGCGATTACCAGCAACGCATCTGGCAGGCCGCGCGCTGATTTCCAGCTCGCTATTGATGGCCGCTCGACATGGTTTCGATAAGGTTTTCGTCGGATACGTATTGATGCGCACTGCACCCAAGGAGACGTGATGACGTTCAGCAAACTGGATCAGGCCGCGCAGGAAGCGGGTATTGCGGTAGATTTTACCAATGCGAACGGTGAGCGGGTGCGCATTAGCGACGACACCAAACGTGCACTGCTGGCGGTGATGAATACGCCGGAAGGTAAAACGCCACCACTGCCACCGGTGCTGGTTTTCACTCCGCGCCGTCCGCGTCAGTGTTGCCCGCAGGGCAAAGGCGAGTTTAGCTGGCAGTTTGAAACCGAACACGGCAAAACTTACAGCGGCACGCTACAGGCGGGGGAAGCCTTCGCGTTGCCGCCGCGTCTGGCGCAGGGTTATCACCGTTTGACCTTGCGGCAAGGGCGTCAGCAGTGGCACTCGCGCATTATTATCGCGCCACGTCGCTGCTATTTATCCGAATCGCTAGCGCAAGGCGACAAACGCTGGGGAGCGCTGGTGCAGCTTTATACGCTGCGATCCGATCGCAATTGGGGGATCGGTGATTTTGGCGATCTTGCGCAAATGCTGGAGCAGATCGCCGCTCACGGAGGCGATTTTGTTGGCCTCAACCCGCTACACGCGCTTTATCCTGCGCAGCCTGACCACGCCAGCCCTTATAGCCCCACCTCGCGTCGCTGGCTGAATATGCTGTATATCGACGTTAATCAGGTGGCGGCATTCGCTCAAAGCGCTGAAGCACAGCGCTGGTGGAAACTCGCCAAAACGCGCAAGGCTGTGCAAGCCGCGCGCGCCACTGACTATGTCGATTATCGGGCGGTGGCTGAGTTGAAAATCACCGCGCTACGCCTGTCCTGGCAGCATTATCAGCCTGAGCAGGAATTCCTGCAATTTGTCGCCGAGGGCGGCGATCATCTGCGCTATCAGGCGGCGTTTGACGGCATTCTGGCAGAACGCAGCGCTCAGCAGGAGAAGGAGTGGGGTTGGGCGTCATGGCCGGAAACCTGGCGCAATGCCCATCAGCCAGAAGTTCAGCAGTGGTGTGCTGCACATGAGGACGAGATTCAATTCTGGTGTTGGTTGCAGTGGCTGGCGCAGCAGCAATTTGCCGCCTGCTGGCAGCGTAGCCAGCAGCTCGGCATGACGGTGGGATTGTACCGGGATTTGGCGGTCGGTGTGGCGCAGCACAGCGCAGAAACCTGGCAGGACCCGCAATTGTATAAGCTGGGGGCTTCGGTGGGGGCACCGCCGGATCGCCTGGGGCCATTGGGGCAAAACTGGGCGTTGCCGCCGCTTGATCCGCATGAGATGCGCGCGCGCGGCTATCAGCCTTTTATCGATTTATTGCGCGCCAATATGCGTGATTGTGGCGCGTTGCGTATCGATCACGTGATGGCGTTATTGCGGCTGTGGTGGATTCCGTACGGCGAGACAGCGGATAAAGGTGCTTACGTTTCGTATCCGGTGGAGGATTTGATGGCGATTCTGGCGCTGGAAAGTCAGCGCCATCGCTGCATGGTGATCGGCGAGGATCTGGGCATTGTGCCGCCGATCATCGTTCGCATGATGCGCAGCCACGGCATTTTCTCGTGGAAAGTGCTGTTCTTCGAACAGGAGCGCGATGGCCGCTACCGCCAGCCTGCGGCTTATCCTCGACAGTCGATTGCCAGTGCCAGTACTCATGATTTACCCACGTTGAGCGGATTCTGGCAGGCGGAAGATTTGGCATTGGGTGAAAAGCTCGGCATGTATCGCGATAGCGTGCTGCACTCCCTGCAACAACAGCGCACGGCACAAAAGCAGGCTTTGCTGGACGCCTTACAGCAGGCGGGGGCCATGCCAGCTCGCAGTCGTCAACCTGCGTTGAAGCAACCGCTGACGCCGGCGATCAATGTGGCGATGCACCGTTACCTGGCTCGCACGGAAAGCGCATTACTGGGATTGCAGCCGGAAGATTGGCTCGGCATGACAATGCCGGTCAACGTGCCTGGCACAGTGGATGAGTATCCCAACTGGCGGCGCAAGTTATGTGTCACGCTGGAAGAGATGTTTGCCGACAAAGCCGTGAAGCAAGTTCTGACAGCGGTGAATGACGGACGCAAAGCGAGGTAGAACCCTGCGGCAGCGCGGGTGCGCTGCCGCAAGAAAATCAATAGTAAGAGTGCTCGCCGCGCTGGTGTTCAGTGAGGTCACGCACACCTTTCAGCTCAGGGAAGGCCGCCAGCAACTCTTTCTCAATGCCATCTTTCAGCGTGACGTCGATCATTGAACAGCCGTTACAGCCGCCGCCAAACTGCAGAATCGCGTAACCGTCATCGGTGATTTCCATCAGGGATACACGACCACCGTGACCCGCCAGCTGTGGGTTGATCTGCGCTTGCAGCAGATACTCCACGCGCTCAACCATTGGCGCATCATCAGACACTTTACGCATCTTGGCGTTTGGCGCTTTCAGCGTCAGCTGGGAACCGAGGTTATCGGTGACAAAATCGATCTCAGCATCTTCCAGATAAGGCGCGCTCAGCTCATCAACATAGGCTGACAGCTTTTCGAACTTCATTTCAGTATCAGTGGCTTCTACTGCATCGGGTGGGCAGTAAGAAACACCGCATTCCGCGGTTGGCGTACCCGGATTAATGACGAATACGCGAATTTGTGTGCCATCTTCTTGTTTTGACAGCAATTTTGAGAAGTGCTCTTGCGCAGCATCAGTAATAACGATCATGGCGATTGCTCAATAGTTGACTAAATTACTTGGTTATAATACGCCCAACGCCGACGCTCTACAAGGTACGACACAGGCAGCCAATATGCACGCTGGCCGCGCCTTGCGCCAGCAAAATGCGGCTGATTTCTGCCACCGTGCTTCCGGTGGTAACCACATCGTCGATGAGCAGGATATGGCGTCCGCGCACCGGCATTTCAAGGGAAAAGGCCCCGCGCAGATTCTTTTTCCGTGCCGAAGCGCGCAACGCATGCTGGACCAACCCCCGCCGTCTGCGGCGCACCCCCGCACGATATTCACAACCTAGCCAGTGTGCCAGCGGTTTTGCCAGCAGCTCAGCCTGATTATAGCCACGCTGCCAGGCACGACGCCGATGTAACGGCACACTCAACACCAAATCGATGCGCGGCGTAAGGTTATCGCGGCGACTGTTTAACAATTTTAACAAAAGGAGTCGTGCCAGCATCACTCTGAGTGCGGTTGCCCGAGAAAATTTCAGCTGGATGACCCAATCACTCAGCGGCGGCAGGTAATCACTCACGCAAGTCAGGCTGTGCCACGGCGGTGGACGACGCAGACAGCGGCCGCACCATCGGGTGCCGCTGGCCGGCAGCGCACAGCAGGGGCAGATCGCGGGCAGCGCCGGGATTTGTTGCACACAGCGGCTGCATAGCCCGTGCCTGGCAATCTGTAATGGCAGGCGGCATAGCCAACACAGGGCAGGGATTGATAGCATAGCGGCCTCTTTTCACTTTTCGGGAGTGTAACCGATGAGTTCGCTTTACTGGCACACCACAGGCACAGGCGATCGCGATCTTGTGCTGCTGCACGGCTGGGGATTGAATGCCGAAGTGTGGCAGAACATTGTTCCACGACTCAGCCCGCATTTTCGTCTGCACCTGGTGGATCTGCCCGGCTTTGGCCGCAGCCAGGGATTTGGTGCACTGACCTTAGCCGACATGGCTCAACAGCTGCTTCCACAACTTCCTGAGCGTGCAGTGTTGCTCGGTTGGTCGCTGGGGGGACTGGTTGCCAGCCAGATTGCACTGACGCAGCCTGAACGTGTCACCGCGCTGATTAGCGTGGCGTCGTCGCCCTGTTTTACCGCGCACGAGGATTGGCCGGGCATCAAGCCTGAGACGCTGGAGAGCTTCCAGCAGCAGCTGAGCAATGATTTCCAGCGCACCGTAGAACGTTTCCTGGCCTTGCAAACCATGGGTACGGAAAATGCGCGCCAGGATGCACGTCAGCTCAAAGATGTGGTGCTATCGCAGCCAATGCCTTCGGTCGCGGTGCTGGAGGGTGGGTTGGAGATTTTGCGACAGGACGATCTGCGTACGGCGCTGGATAATCTTGCGCTGCCGTTTATGCGTATCTATGGATCACTCGACGGCCTGGTGCCGCGTCGTATTGCGGCGGAGCTGGATGCGCGCTGGCCGGCGTCGCCATCGGTTGTGATGGAGAAGGCCGCCCACGCTCCCTTTATCTCTCATCCTGATGCGTTTTGTCAGCAGGTGCAGCAGTTTATCCACGCAGCCACATAAATTGCCACGCAGCCAGTGTCATCGGCTGGCTGCCGTCGATCTTCTCGCCGCTAATCACATCCTGAAAATGTCGTGTCTGTGGCAGATGCGTGGTGACTTCCCGGCTGCTGAGATTAAACACGCACAAGAGCCCGTCATCACTGCCTGGCGCATGTCGTCGCAACATCAGCACGGTATTTTCACTCTCCAGTAGCGTCATCGCATTATCCGGGTGGAACGCACTCTGGCGGGTGCGCAGCTGGATCAATGCGCTGAGTCGTTCATATACCTGCTGACGCAACGGGTCATCGCCGCTGATCCACTGTTCCATTTCACGCAAACTGTATTTCTGGCGATTGATGGCGCGGTTGTGTCCTGCCGCGCGCACGCCTTCATTGTCGTTGCGCGATCCCAGAATACTTTGGATATAGATCGCCGGCACGCCCGGAAAGGCGAGCAGAATGGCGTGTGCCAGCAGGAATCGGCGCAGACGCGTGTCATCGTCATCATTCTGCTGGTTGAGAGCATCGAAATAGGTGACGTTAATTTCGTAAGGGCTGGTGGTGCCATCGGGGTTGTTTTTATAAGACACCAGCGCCCCTTCCAGCGCCAGATCTCGCACCAGCGCCACGATCTCCACTTCTGACAGAATACCGCGCGCAGGATTGAGGCCAATGCCATCGTGTGAGGCAAGAAAGTTGAAGAACGTGGTGGTGCCGTTACCGGTGCCCAGCGTGCTGGCCCATTGACGCAGCGCGCGTGCGGATCCTGAATGAATGGCATGGAGCACCAGCGGCGGCAGTGAAAACTGATACACCATCTGCGCTTCGTCGTGCCCGTTACCAAAATAGCTGATGTTGTCTTTATGCGGCACGTTGGTTTCGGTGACGATCACCGTACCCGGTGCGACTTCGTTAGCGATGGCGCGAAACAGCTTCACCAGTTGGTGGGTCTTGGGCAGGTGAATACAATTTGTACCCGGCGTCTTCCACATATATCCCACGGCATCAAGGCGAACGTAATCGGCACCTTTGTTCAGGTAATCCAGCAATACGTCGACCATGTGAATCAGCACTTCAGGATTGGCAAAGTTAAGGTCGATTTGATCGGCGCTAAATGTGGTCCAGATAAAGCGTGTGTCACCATCAGCCATCTCAAAGGGCGTGAGCAACGGCGAGGTGCGGGGACGCGTCACGGCGCTGAGATCGGTGGCCGGCGGCATGCTAATAAAGAAGTCGTCCCAGCCGGGATCCTGCGCCAGAAAGTGGCGAAACCATTGGCTGTGCGCCGACATATGGTTGCAGACAAAATCGAACATCAGCCGGGTTTCACTGTGCAGCGCTGCGATATGCTGCCACTCGCCACAGAGAGGATTCACCTGGTGATAATCAATCACGGAGAAGCCATCGTCGGAGGAGTAGGGAAAGAACGGCAGCAGATGCACCAGGCTGAAAGTGGATTGCAGATGCTGCTGATAGAAGTGCGAGAAGCTGGCGAGCGTGGGCTGATCGGATTCACGGAACTGATCCGCGTAGCTAATCAGCACCACATCCTTTTCATCCCAATGGGCTTTGCGTGGCAGTTTAGCGGTATCTCGCGCTGCACGAATGTGGGAAAGCAGACGCTCACGTGCGGCGACGGGGAAGCGGCCTGCGTAAATCTCATCAAGTAGGGCGTTGATTATGTCCATCAGATCGTCGGGCCACGCGGAAGGTCATTTTTTCACACGGATTTTTTCAGCGTAGACGGATGAGGGGATTTATCAAATGTGTACGCGCGGAGCGAAGCTGTCTCCGCGCGTTATTCAGGGCTGGGCGTTAGCGTTTTTTGCCAAATGCTGCTGCCAGCGCATCACCCATCGCGCTATTGCCTGCAGGTGCATTGGCAGGTTTACCGCGTCCTTTGCTGTTAGCGGCGGGACGTGCATTCTCTTTGCCGCTATTGCGATTATTGCCGCCGCGCGCATTGCTCTCGCCGGGCTGTTCGTCAAGACGCATGGTGAGGGCGATGCGCTTACGCTGCATATCCACTTCCATCACCTTCACTTTGACGATATCGCCCGCTTTCACCACCTGATGGGGATCTTCGACGAACTTTTCTGACAGTGAAGAGATGTGCACCAGACCATCCTGATGCACGCCGATATCCACGAAAGCACCAAAGTTGGTGACGTTGGTGACCGCGCCTTCCAGAATCATGCCCGGCAGCAGGTCGTTCAGCGTTTCCACGCCTTCGGCAAACTGTGCGGTTTTGAACTCCGGACGGGGATCGCGCCCCGGTTTCTCCAGCTCTTTCATGATGTCGGTGACGGTTGGCAAACCAAAACGCTCGTCGGTGAAGTCGCGCGCGTTGAGATCACGTAACCCACCCGGGTTGCCCATCAGTTCGCTTAGCGCCTGTTCAGTCGCGGCCAGAATACGTTCGACCAGCGGGTAAGCTTCCGGGTGCACGGTGGAGGCATCCAGCGGGTTATCGCCGTGATTGATGCGCAGGAAGCCGGCGCACTGCTCGTAAGCTTTTGGCCCAAGACGGCTGACTTTCAGCAACTGCTGGCGATTCTGGAAGCGGCCGTTCTCATCACGCCAGGTGACAATGTTCTGCGCCATCATGCGGGTTAAGCCTGCCACGCGCGTCAGCAAGGCGACTGAAGCGGTATTCAGATCCACGCCGACGGCGTTTACGCAGTCTTCCACCACCGCATCCAGCTTCTTCGCCAGTTGGCTTTGGCTCACATCATGCTGATACTGGCCGACACCGATGGATTTCGGATCGATTTTCACCAGCTCGGCCAGCGGATCCTGTAAGCGACGCGCAATGGAGACGGCGCCGCGAATGGAAACATCCAGATCCGGGAATTCCAGCGCGGCCAGTTCCGATGCGGAGTAGACCGATGCACCAGCCTCACTGACAATCACTTTCTGCGCGTTGATCTGCGAGAACTGCTTCTGCACGTCGAGGAAGAAACGCTCGGTTTCACGTGAAGCGGTACCGTTACCAATCGCCACCAACTCCACCTGGTGTTGGATGCACAGTGCTGCCACAACCGATGCGGCTTTCGCCACCTGCCCGGTGTGCGGATAGATGGTGTCATGTGCCACCAGTTTGCCGGTGGCATCCACCACGGCGACTTTCACGCCGGTACGCAGGCCCGGATCGAGGCCCATGGTGGCGCGCATGCCTGCCGGAGCCGCCATCAACAAATCGTGCAGGTTGCGGGCGAATACGTTAATCGCTTCATCTTCTGCGCGTTCGCGAATGGTGCCCATCAGTTCGGTTTCGAGATGCAGCAGCACTTTGATGCGCCAGGTCCAGCTCACCACCGCTTTACGCCAGCTGTCTGCCGGAGCATTGTTCAGACGCAGTTGCAGGTGATCGGCGATCAGCGTTTCACCGTGGCTTTCGCGCGGCGCTTCTTCGAATTGTGGATCGGCGTTCAGAGAGAGTTGCAGCACGCCTTCATTGCGACCACGGAACATCGCTAGCGCACGGTGAGAAGGAACGGTACTGAGAGGTTCGTGGTGATCGAAGTAGTCGCGGAATTTCGCGCCTTCTTCCTCTTTACCTTCCACCACACGCGCTACCAGATGCGCGTTTTTCCACAGATAATCACGCACTTTTGCCAGCAGCGTGGCGTCTTCGGCAAAACGTTCCATCAGGATATAACGTGCGCCATCCAGCGCTGCGCGCACATCGGCGACGCCTTTATCCGCATTCACATAGCTTGCAGCCAATGACTCGGGTTCCTGAGAAGGATCGCTCCATAGCGTTTCAGCCAGTGGCTCCAGGCCCGCTTCGATGGCGATCTGCCCACGCGTGCGACGTTTCTGCTTATAAGGCAGATACAGATCTTCCAGTTCAGTTTTGTTCAGCGTGCCATTGATGGCCGTGGCGAGTTCTGGGGTGAGTTTGCCCTGCTCGTCGATGGATTTCAGAATTGACTGGCGGCGATCTTCCAGCTCACGCAGATAGCCAAGGCGGCTCTCCAGCTGACGCAACTGGGTATCATCCAGCCCACCGGTCACTTCCTTACGATAACGTGCGATAAACGGCACGGTGTTCCCTTCATCCAGCAAGCTTACAGCGGCGTCAACCTGGTCGGCGCGAGCCTTCAGCTCACTTGCGATAATCTGGCTCAGTGAATCTTTCATCATCATTAACAATGCTTACACAGGGTTGGAAAACAGGGGACAGTTATACGGATTGGGGCGGCAAATTGCCAGCCGGGGACAGGTGAATCCGTCTTTTTCTGAATGCAGCGCGCACATCGCTGTGCACACCTTGCTGAGAGCAAAGCAGTCGCTTATTGTTGGCCTCTTTGCAGTAACGATACCTTGTTATCACGAGTAGACGTCATGAAAACCCAACTGATTACCCGCGAAGGCTATAACAAATTACGTGCCGAACACGACCATTTGTGGAACGAGAAGCGTCCGGAAATCACAAAAATTGTCTCCTGGGCGGCTAGCCTTGGTGATCGTTCAGAAAACGCCGATTACACCTACAACAAGCGCCTGTTACGGCAGATAGACCGCCGTGTGCGCTATCTGCGCAAATGCCTCGCCGATCTGAAAATTGTCGATTATGCGCCGCAACAGGAAGGAAAGGTGTTCTTTGGTGCCTGGGTTGAGGTGGAAAATGAACAGGGTGATGCAAAGCGATTCCGCATTGTGGGGCCGGATGAAATCTATGGCGATGCGGTTAAGGATTACATCTCCATTGATTCACCGATGGCCCGTGCGCTGATCAAGAAAGAGGTGGATGACGAAGTCGTGGTGAATACGCCGGAAGGACAGAAAGTCTGGTTTGTTAACTGCATCGAGTATGTGAAGAACCCCGAGTAAAAAAGAGGCGGAGAATAATGGCTTGGGTAAAAAAGCCTTGGGTGCAACTTATTCTCCGGTGGCGAAATGGGCTGGCGTAAAAGGGAGGCGCCGCAGCATTGCTGCGCCTGAAAGATTTGGATTATTTGCCTGGCGTGGTCGCGGTGGTGGTCGATGTGCTGCTGGTGCCTTTGTCACCGCCGCCCATGGTTGCCAGCGCCACCCCTAACAGTGCACCCACGGCACCCACACCAATCGCGTCTGAATTGCCTTTGGCGGTAGTGGAGGCCTCGGCTCCCGCCGCTTCACCCGCGCTGGTGGCCGCATGAGCCTGAGAAAGGCTGACCAGCACCAGTACACTCAGCAAGACCGCAGATTTTTTCATTTTTCTCTCTCCAAAGATGCGCAATATCAGCAGGAACCCTTGCAGTTTCTGAGATCGTTGTGCGGGAAGAAAGTGCTGATTAGTGTCTGATTAATCAGACTTTATTTAACACTGGCCTTATCTGGCGCGAGATGCGTATTGTTCCTAGAGCAGATGAGCACTGAAAACGAAAAGAGCCAGATATTATGCTGCGAATGATCGCCCATCGAACGATTCTGGCCTGCCGACTTAAGCCAAATAGCCCCAAATGCTGTGATAACGAGCGGTCTTCGGCCCGGTGATCCATTTTCGAAAAGAAAACCGCGTAAATTTTCGGATTAGCGCTAAGCGGCTGGAAAGCCCCGATAAAAAGCGGGAGACAACGCGCATTTCAGGGCTTAAATTAAATATAAGCTGCTGTTTAATATGCTTTGTAACAATTTCGGCTAGAATATAAACCATTAATAACTGTCACATGCAGGCATCTTTTTTACACAATATTGACTCAGGCAATGGCGCCTTTGGGAGTTGAACAATGCAAGAGAACTACAAAATTCTGGTCGTCGATGATGATATGCGTTTGCGCGCACTGCTCGAACGCTATCTCACCGAGCAGGGCTTTCAGGTGCGCAGTGTCGCCAACGCCGAGCAGATGGATCGTCTGCTAACTCGTGAATCATTCCATTTAATGGTGCTGGATCTGATGTTGCCAGGCGAAGATGGCTTGTCCATTTGCCGCCGTTTGCGCAGCCAGAGCAACCCGATGCCGATCATTATGGTGACGGCAAAAGGCGAAGAAGTGGATCGTATCGTTGGGCTGGAAATCGGCGCTGATGATTACATTCCGAAGCCGTTTAACCCACGTGAACTGCTGGCCCGTATTCGTGCCGTGCTGCGCCGTCAGGC
Organism: Candidatus Pantoea communis; assembly: GCF_011752685.1. Classification (NCBI taxonomy): domain Bacteria; kingdom Pseudomonadati; phylum Pseudomonadota; class Gammaproteobacteria; order Enterobacterales; family Erwiniaceae; genus Pantoea; species Candidatus Pantoea communis. Next base: position 9,055 of record NZ_VWXC01000033.1, on the reverse strand, counting down.
CAATGAATTGCCAGGTGCGCCTTCACAGGAAGAAGCGGTTATCGCCTTCGGTAAGTTCAAACTGAACCTCGGCACGCGTGAGATGTTCCGTGAAGATGAGCCAATGCCGCTGACCAGCGGTGAGTTTGCAGTGCTGAAAGCACTGGTGAGCCATCCGCGCGAACCGTTATCACGCGATAAGCTGATGAACCTGGCGCGTGGCCGTGAATATAGTGCGATGGAACGTTCTATCGACGTGCAGATTTCCCGTCTGCGCCGCATGGTAGAAGAAGATCCGGCGCATCCACGCTACATCCAGACCGTTTGGGGTCTTGGCTACGTCTTCGTTCCGGACGGCAGTAAAGCATGAGGCGATTGCGCTTCTCTCCTCGCAGTTCGTTTGCCCGCACCCTGTTATTGATCGTTACCTTGCTGTTCGTCAGCCTGGTAACGACCTATCTGGTGGTGTTGAATTTCGCCATTCTTCCAAGTTTGCAGCAGTTCAATAAAGTCCTCGCTTACGAAGTGCGTATGTTGATGACCGATCGACTGCAGTTGGAAGATGGCACGCAACTGGAAGTGCCACCTGCCTTCCGGCGTGAAATTTATCGTGAACTGGGTATTTCGTTGTACACCAACGCAGCGGCAGAAGAGAGTGGCCTGCGCTGGGCACAGCATTACGAATTCCTTAGCGAGCAGATGGCGCAACAGCTGGGTGGCCCGACCGATGTCCGTGTTGAGGTTAACAAGAATTCCCCCGTGGTCTGGCTGAAAACCTGGTTGTCGCCAGACATCTGGGTGCGTGTGCCGTTGACTGAAATCCATCAGGGCGATTTCTCGCCACTGTTCCGCTACACCCTGGCGATTATGTTGCTGGCGATCGGCGGTGCCTGGCTGTTTATCCGCATTCAGAACCGACCCCTGGTCGACCTGGAGCATGCAGCGCTTCAGGTCGGTAAAGGCATCATTCCTCCTCCGCTGCGTGAGTATGGCGCATCGGAAGTGCGTTCCGTAACGCGAGCCTTTAACCAGATGGCGGCGGGCGTCAAACAGCTTGCCGATGACCGTACGCTGCTGATGGCGGGTGTCAGTCATGATTTGCGCACCCCCTTAACACGCATTCGTCTCGCCACCGAGATGATGAGTGAACAGGATGGCTATCTGGCCGAGTCGATCAATAAAGATATCGAAGAGTGCAACGCCATCATCGAGCAGTTCATCGACTATCTGCGTACAGGGCAGGAGATGCAGACCGAACGCGCCGATCTCAACAGCGTGTTAGGCGAAGTGGTGGCGGCGGAAAGCGGCTATGAGCGTGAGATTGAAAATGCGGTGATGCCGGAAGAGTTGATGCTGGATATCAACCCGCTGTCAATTAAGCGTGCCGTGGCGAATCTGGTGGTGAATGCCGCGCGTTATGGTAACGGCTGGATCAAAGTCAGCAGCGGTCAGGAACTGAATCGCGCCTGGTTCCAGGTGGAAGATGATGGTCCGGGTATTAAGCCCGATCAGCTTCAGCATCTGTTCCAGCCTTTTGTACGTGGCGATAGCGCACGCAGCACCAGCGGCACCGGCTTAGGGTTGGCGATTGTGCAGCGTATTATCGATGCGCATGAAGGCTCGCTGGAGATAGGTGAGAGCGAGCATGGCGGATTGCGCATTCGCGCGTGGTTGCCGATACCGGAGAATAACGGTACGGCGTTAGTCAGCACGCATCATAGTTAACGCTTCGCTCAGATAAATGTGGAGCGATGACTGTTTCGCCTGCAGGCATCCGCGACTGGCTGCGTAGCCCTCAGCACCACAGTTGTTAGCATGGGCGTAAAAATCACGCCGCTTAAGACTGAGTATCAATGAGCCGCCATTTGGCGGCTCATTCACTTCACAACTGCGGGCCAGCCTGAACCAGCGCTTTGCCGGCATCGTTATCGGTATACTTCTCAAAGTTGGTGACAAAACGCTGCGCCAGACCCTGCGCGGCCTCATGCCACGCGGCTTCATCCGGCCAGCTGCGACGTGGATCCAGAATCGCATCATCGACTTTTTCCAGGGTCACAGGCATCTGCAGGTTAAATACCGGTAGCGTTTCCATCGCTACGTCGTCCAGCTCACCCGCCAGAATCGCATTGATGATGGCGCGGGTATCTTTCAGTGAAATACGTTTACCGCTGCCATTCCAACCGGTATTCACCAGATACGCTTTTGCACCCGCTGCTTCCATACGCTTCACCAGCACATCGGAATATTGGGTTGGATGCAACGTCAGGAAGGCCGCGCCAAAACAGGCTGAGAAAGTTGGCGTTGGCTGGATGATACCACGCTCGGTGCCAGCCAGTTTGGCGGTAAAACCCGACAGGAAGTGATACTGGGTTTGTTCCGGTGTCAGGCGTGAAACCGGCGGTAGCACACCAAAGGCATCAGCGGTCAGGAAAATAACGCGTCGCGCATGGCCCGCTTTGGAGACCGGCTGCACGATGTTTTCAATATGCTCAATGGGATAGGAAACGCGCGTGTTTTCAGTTTTGCTGGCATCAGCATAATCAACGCTGCCATCTGCCCGCACCACGACGTTCTCCAGCAGGGCATCACGGCGGATAGCGCGATAGATCTCCGGCTCAGCTTTCTCCGACAGATTGATGGTTTTGGCGTAGCAGCCACCTTCGAAGTTGAAGACACCATCATCATCCCAACCGTGTTCGTCATCGCCAATCAGCTGACGATCGGGATCGGTGGACAGCGTGGTTTTGCCAGTGCCAGAAAGACCGAAGAACACCGCGACGTCACCCGCTTTACCCACGTTCGCCGAGCAGTGCATTGACGCGATGCCTTTCAGCGGCAGCAGGTAGTTCATGATGGCGAACAGGCCTTTCTTCATCTCGCCGCCGTACCAGGTGCCGCCAATCAGCTGCATGCGTTCGGTGAGGTTAAAGGCGACAAAGTTCTCAGAGTGTAAACCCTGAGCCTGCCAGTCCGGGTTGGTGCATTGCGCGGCGTTCATCACCACAAAATCCGGCTTAAAGGAGGCCAGCTCGGCTTCATCAGGGCGGATAAACATGTTTTTGACGAAATGCGCCTGCCAGGCGACTTCCATCACAAAACGCACACTCAGGCGGGTGTCGGGATTCGCACCGCAGAAAGCGTCGATGACAAACAGACGTTTGCCAGAGAGTTGTGCGGTGCAGCGATCTTTCAGCGCCTGCCAGGTTTCCTGCGACAACGGCTGGTTGTCATTTTTACCGTTGCCGACATCATTCCACCACAAGGTGTCACGCGTGGTGTCATCGCGCACGATGTACTTATCTTTTGGTGAGCGCCCGGTAAAGATGCCGGTATCCACGGCAATGGCGCCGCTCTGCGTCAGGGTGCCTCGCGCATAACCTTCCAGTTCCGGGCGGGTTTCTTCCTGAAACAGCGTATCAAAGTCAGGGTTGTACACCACTTCTGTGGTGCCGCTAATGCCCAAAGCGGCAAGGTCTTGCGATGTCAGGCCGTGAACGCGCATGTGGCTGCTCCTTAAATCGATGCTTCATAGCGTTTTTATGAGGGGGTCTGCGTCCTGTCGTGCATAGCTGGACGGGGCAGATCGCGCGCAGTGTACACGTCTGAGCAGGGCGTAAAAGTGAAGAGAGTTAAAAATGCGAGCTGGAACGTGACAAGCAGTGAATTCTGCCAGTTAAGAAACTAAAGTCAGTGTAAGTTAGTTAAATTAGGCGGAAGTTGATGGGTTAATTCCTGACAAAAATGCGGGCGGCGATGCCGCCCGTAGGGGGATTAGTGCAATTGATCGCTGTTATTTGTAGGTGCGTTGCGAATCGCGGCAATGTCTACGGCATCGTAAACATAATGCGAACCGCAATAGTCGCAGTGCATATCGATCTTGCCATCCTCTTCGAGGATTTCATCCACTTCTTCAACCGGCAGCGTATTCAGTACTTCGCCACAGCGTTCGCGTGAACAGGTGCATTTGAAACTGACTGGGGTCGGATCAAACACCGTGGCCTCTTCCTGATGATACAGGCGCCACAGCACATCCGTCGCGGGCAGCTCAATCAGCTCTTCGCTCTTCACGGTTTCGGTTAGAGTGGCCAGATGATTAAAATCATCCTGGCTCGGCTCTTGCGCAGGCAGCACCTGCAACAGAATACCGGCGGCGCCTTTATCGCTGGTACGAATAAACAGGCGAGTTGGCAACTGCTCAGAACGCATGAAGTAATCTTCCAGGCAGCCAGCCAGCGTATCGGCTTCCAGACCGACGACACCCTGATAACGCTCGCCTTTTTCCGGAGAAATGGTGATGACCAGATAGCCGTTGCCCACCATCTCTTTTAGGCTGCTACCCGGTGTAATATCGGCATCTTCCTTCACGCGTGCAACGCCACGTAATTCCTGATTATTATTGCCGTTGATCACCGCCAATGTCAGTGGACCATCGCCCTGTAACTGAACGGTGATGTCGCCATCGAATTTCAGCGTTGCGGTCAACAAGCTGGTCGCGACCAGCAATTCACCCAGCAGGTTTTTCACCGGTTCGGCGTAGTCGTGGTTTTTGACAATCTCACGCCAGGTTTCGGATACGTTGACCAGCTCGCCGCGAACGGCGACATTTTCGAACAGGTAACGGTGCAATTGATCTTGAACAGACATAGTGTTTCTCTCGTTGGGGCGACGGTTATTCATCGCCCGACAATTTAAATTTCATCAGATCGCGGCGCTCTTTTTTATCCGGGCGGCGATCGGGGTGCGGCATGGTCAGGGCATTCATTTTGCGCGCCAGTGCCGTTTTTTCACGCTTCTCAATGCTGGCGGCGGTCTCCGCATACATCTCTTGCGCCTCAGTAGCAGGGCGACGTTGATCGCCAATCGCGGTGATCACCACCGTTCGTTCATCGTTGCCCTGGCGCAGCGTTAGCTCAGCCTGCAGTTCCACAATTTTACTCGGTTTGCTGCGCTGACCGTTGTAATGCACTTTACCGCCATCGATCATTTCGCGAGCCAGCGCGCGCGTTTTATAAAAACGTGCAGCCCACAGCCATTTATCGAGGCGGACACCTTCGCTGGTTTTTTCTTTCATTGCGGCTCCTGCTTTAACGCAGCGTTTCAAACAACTGGCGATAGTCTCGCACTGCAGCATGACGCTGGAAAGATTGATCGGGCCGACCGGAATCCGGATTGCTGACGCCTAAACACCAGCGAATGCCCCAGCGTGCCGCCGCATCGAGGATCGCTTCGCTGTCATCAATAAACAGCGTGCGCTCGCTATCGAATGCAGTTTGCTGCTGAACGGCCTGCCAGAGACGTGGATCCTCTTTCGGATACCCAAAGGTATGGGTAGAAAGTAATAAATCAAGGTGGGGAGCCAAACCGGTTTGCTCCAGCTTTACCTCGAGGTTGTACGGATGCGCATTGGTCAGCAAAATGGTGCGTTTACCCGCAGCACGTAGTGCCTGGAGTAGCGGCAACGTATCCTCGCGCATGGCGGCACGGTGACGTTTTTCCCATGTCATGGCGCGGATATCTAAGGCCAGCTCTTGCGACCAGTAATCAAGACAATACCAGTTTAGCGTATGCACCACGGCTTGATACTTTTGCTGAATCAGCTGATGTGCCTCGGCCAGCGTGATATCACGCTCGCGGCTCAGGGTTTCCGGAACGTGCTCCAGCCAGAAATGGCGGTCAAAGGCGAGATCGAGCAGCGTGCCATCCATATCCAGCAGCACGGTATCAATCCCGGACCAGTTTAGCGTCATCGTCATACTCTCTCGCCCTAAAAAATAGGGCGACAGGGTAGCACAGAAGGGAAGGGCTCAGAACAGTGAGCGCACGCTCTGCATAGTGCTCAGATTGTGATTGAAGCACTTGTCGTAATACTGCTGAATTTCCACCATGCGCAGGCGATTACGATGCACACGTCGCAGGGCCAGTAGCCCATTGGTGACGCCGCAGAGGATCAGCACCAGCATCAATAATGCAGTACCGAGGTATCGCCATTGCGCCATCGCATCCGGTTCATTGTGCAACGCAATGTGGCGTGTGCCGTTAGCGTCAGTGGTGATGCTGGTAATGATGCCGTTGGCAGCAAACGGCGTGTGCAACAGCATGCCGGACATGCGTTGTAATTCGCGCCATTGCGATGGTGCATCAAGATCAAACAGCGACACGGAAGGCTGTGGCTGATTCACCATCTGACGACCCTCATCACTCACTATCAGGAAGCCGCCCGGTGGTGGGCTATTCAGATTTTCTGCTGCACGACGGGTTTCACGCGAGAAGAAGGTCGAGGTCGCGGTATTCACCAGGTTCTCCAGCGCTTCCGCACTGACCGGGCGTAACAGCACGTTCATGCCGTTAAGCTTGCCGGAATCTGCGCGGTGGATCAGTGAATCCCAATCCTTAGCATTGCCCAGATTCACCAGGGCATTTTTCAGCCGGACGCAATCTTGCTGCTGGCTGCACAGATCCTGTGTTTTCAGCACTAAATCAGAGAAATCATCCAGCAGAATCATGCCCGATTTCTGAATCGCGGAGGCGAGCTGTGGATTGAGTTTCGGATCGGTGTTGGTTTCCGGATGCAGCTGACGTGTGGTGGTATCAAGCAGAGCGGCAGCTTTATCGATGATATCCGACTGCGGCTGCGGCAGAGGTGCTGCGTTATTCCAGTAAATGGCTGAGCAATCGAACGGCATATACGCATAGCTGCGATTGCTTTGATAGTTGCCCGGTACGGAACACATGCCGGTTCCGCTCACCTTCAGGTTGTCACCGATGTGCAGCGGCAGGGCGTTGAGTTTATCCACGCTATTCACTTCAATGCTTTCGGTGCCTTTTACCCATGCGAGGCTGAGCTTGATTGGCATACTGAGCGGAATCCAGGTAAACAGCATCACCAGCACCACCAGCGAACCACATGCCAGCACCAGATTTTTGCGCCAGCGCTGAACCGGGAAGTTGCGAACCTCATCGTGCAGGGAGAGGAAACGCCCCTGGCGCACCACTTGCCGATTCAGATAGATGTCGACATCCGTCACCTGGCCCAAATCGTGCGCCACATAGGGTTGCCAGTGGGCGGGATAAATTAAATCGATAATGCCCAGCGAGATATTGCTCTGCTCCTGATTAGATTCACCAAATAGGCCCCAACGTTTCGGTGCTCCGCGCAAGCAGTGCACATCGCGCAGCCCTTTTTCACCCGGGAAGCGGTAAAGGAACCACAAGCTAACCGCAATCATTACGCAGGCTGACAGGGCAATCCACAGCATCAGGCTTCCGGGCAACACCAGGCTGAGGAAGAACAGCAGGAAGGCAAAGCAGATAACAATGGCCTCGCGCGTGCCATCCGGCCGCGATAGACGGTACTCTTCCGGCGATTCTTTACGCACCTGTAGTAGCTCGACATTTTCGCTCTCCTCTTTACGAATAGAGGCGTTGGTCGACATTGAGCGCACCAGCGGCGGCAAGGCGGGTTGTTCTACGGCATAGTTTACTAACGAGTGACCGTTGAGTGAGATCACCAGCGGCAGCGTTTGAGTGCGGATCAGCTCAACATAATTTTCTTCCGCAATGTACTGCTCCCACAGCGGTGGCAGATGTACTTCCACTTCATCGAGGTAGTAGCGCCATTGATGCGCATCATCCGTTGAGAGGCCATAGCGAGTGATGGAACGTGTGACGGGATAAACATTGTTGCTCTGCGCCGTGAGCGTCAGGGATTCGGTCTCACGCGACTTCTTTGAGGAGCGGGCAGCACTCTGTTTTTGCTGTTTCGCCAGGGACGCAATGTACGCTTCAACGGCGTGACGTTCTTCATCAGTGAGTTTGCGGCAAGGGGGACTTATAAACGGCAGCGGTTTCGCCAACGGCGGACGATGCCGCATAGCGTACCAATAACCTATTCCTGCTATCAGAGAGCAGGCCAGCATGACAGCCAGAATGGTGATAAAAGTGCTCATGCTTTGCTCAATCCAGCCAAAAAACTGCCTTCACGTTTACGATGTGCTCCCGATGGAACCATTATTACCAGTCAATTTTGGCGAGCAGAAGTCATTCTTACAAGAAAAAACTCAGATAAAATAACGCGCAAAATCATTGAATTATAATTTATTAGATTATTCCTTAATGGGATGTTAACCACAGGGCACTCAATTAAATATCGGTATTTTCTGAATTTAACAAAACCCCATTGACTTATTGTGAAAATTTAAGTGTATAGATAACAATAAGTTGTTAGCAGACGTAAGAAAATGTGTGTCACGATGCTTTCCCTGCGCTGCGTGTCGCACATTGCTGCGGGCTTCGGTATGCTGGCGTCATCGCGATTCACAAGGCTGTGCTAAGTTTGAGGCTGATATGAAAACTCCAATGAAAAAACCTGACATCCTCAACGTGGAAGCGGTGGCCCGCTCCCGCTTGTTTACTATTGAAGCGGTTGATCTCGCTTTCAGTAACGGTGCACGCCGTGTCTATGAGCGTATGAAACCTTCCAACCGGGAAGCGGTGATGATTGTGCCGATTCTGGGTGATGATGTGATCCTGATTCAGGAATATGCCGTAGGGCTGGAAAGCTATGAGTTGGGTTTTCCTAAGGGGTTAATTGACCCAGGCGAAAGCGTGTTTGAAGCCGCAGACCGTGAGTTAAAAGAAGAAGCCGGCTTTGGTGCCCGGGAATTAGCAACGCTGGGCAAACTCACCATGGCGCCGTCCTACTTCTCCAGCAAAATGAACATTGTGGTGGCTGAGGGGTTGTATGAAGAGAAGCTGGAAGGGGATGAACCTGAACCGCTGATTGTGCACCGCTGGCCGCTCAATAACCTGCTGGCGTTGCTGGACGAGCCAGATTTCCGCGAAGCCCGGAATGTCAGTGCGCTGTTCCTGGTGCGTGAGTGGCTGGTGAAGCAGGGTCGATTGACCTACTGAATACGACAAATACGCAATAAAAAAGCCGGCGAATACGCCTAATGCCGATCAGTTAAGACAAAAATGATCGGTTGAACGATCCGGCAGTTCTGCAAGAATCCGTAATCTCTCAGGGATTACGGATTTTTTTATGCTTCTCAGTCAGGCTCTCGATATCGTTCATAAG
>NZ_VWXC01000032.1:0-45655 GCF_011752685.1 Candidatus Pantoea communis | reverse complement strand
AGAATGGATGGAAGACTATAATAACTGGCATCCCCATAAAGGGCTGAAAATGCAGTCACCAAGGGAATACAGAAGTTCGCTACTAGCTATAAATTAACCGTGTCCGTTTTAGCGGGGGCAACTCCACGTTCCAAATGGATGATAAAGAATAAAATGCCGAATGGAGATTAATATTGGCCGCAACAAAGTGAGTTCGCATTTCTTGGGTAGGACCAGAGAGCTACAGCGGAAAAATTAGGAGATTTTAGTTATAAGCTTCGTTCACTGTTCCTAGATGACAGTTTCTATTAAGCGGTGAGCGTAATTATTGAAATTTCATTGACATCTTCATGTACCTGCCCGTTAAATCGTGGATTTTTTATACATTACAATATAATATTCTCTGATAAATCGCTCAGCGTTGGTAACCCATTGCAGATTTTTTGTGACAGTTCCGAACTCAGAGATTCAGTTGAGTTTAAAGAAGCAGGGATAAATTTGTTCGGTGATGCCGTAGCTGCAAAACTGCGAGTGCGGTGTGCTGATATCTGGTCTTCAGCATCGATAGCTGAGCTTCCGGGGTTCCTTAAAACAGAGTTTTTATGCGAAAATGGATGCGATTACGTTACAATTAACCTTAGCGAAGGGGTTAAGATGTACTTTGTAAATGGTCATCTCAAACCACCCCGTCAGGCAGACAATTCACTTGATTGGGGTCGGGTAACTCGGTTGAAATTGGTTCATATAGGCGAAGATTATGGTTTCTGATAACGGATTTAACACGGATTGGGTGTCAGCCCCCGGAGATACCATAATAGACCTCATGGACGAATTTGGTTTCAACGAAGAAGAGCTCAGTAAAAGAGTTGGCCTTTCCATGATTAAAAGTCGTGAGTTGATTTCTGGTGAGCTTATTCTCACTGAGAAGATTGCCAACAAACTTGAATCTCTCTTCAATGTCAGCACGACTTTCTGGCTCAGTCGTGAAAATAAATATCGCCAACATAAAGATGCCATCATTCGTCAAAATAATGAATGGGTTCAGTCTCTGCCTACATCAGATATGAGTAAACTTGGTTGGATCCCGAAAGGCCTGAGTGGTAATAAAAAAGTAGAGTATTGCCTGATTTTTTTCGGCGTTTCATCTGTACCTGAATGGTTTAATTATTATAAAAGTAAACAGACTGCTATAGCTTTCAGAAAATCTGAAGCTTTCAGAACGGAAGAAATGGCCGTAATAACATGGCTCAAGAAAGCTGAATATGTTTCGCGAAAACAGAGAACTTATGCATGGGATAAGGAAATACTTAAAGGCAGCCTAGAAGCGTTAAGAAAACATTCTCTTGAAGCTGATCCCAAAGTATTTCTTCCTGCGATACGCAGCATACTCGCTGACGCTGGTGTAGCGCTTGTGATCCTGCCAACGCCAACAGGTTGTCCAGCGAGCGGCGCTACCTGTTTTTTTGAGTCTGGCAAAGCGACACTAATAATGAGTTTTCGGTATCTCAGAGACGATCATTTCTGGTTTACGTTGTTTCATGAGATTGGCCATCTGGTTCTGCACAACTGTGAACAGCATCGCATAGAAGGAATGAGTGGCCTTTCTGAAAAAGAAGAACAGGAAGCAAACGAGTTTTCTAGCAACGTCCTGATTCCCCCAGCATACCGTGCAGAGTTTGATACGCTGAGTGGGCGGAATTGGAAAAATATTATTAAATTTGCTCGGAAAATTGGTGTATCAAAAGGGATAGTGCTGGGGCAGTTACAGCACGCCCAAAAAATCCCCTTTGATCATTTTGCCAAATTCAAAGTCAAATATAACCGTGAAGATCTTTCCTGAAATCATCCGCCAAAGTAAACGTGGCGAGAGGGTGATTTCTGCCAGTTGCAAAGAGCATCCTCAAGAATTTGCATTTCAAGCAGTCCCATGTCCATGAAGGCGCTGAGCCTCGCCAGAAGATCGTCTAATACCTTATAATTGGCCGCATTTCTCGCTTCACCGTAAAATAAAAGGTTTGCGCCATCCAGAGGTCCTGTTGCCCCGTTCAGATACAGTGTTCCCGGCTTGGCATCAATAATGCAGAACTTGATGAGCATTGTAAGAAAGTCGAACCTTCCTGCCCGCCCAAATGACAAAACAGCCCTCATGCTCCGGTAAAGAATATCAAAGTACTCTTCCTGACTACTAGATGCGGCTTTGGCTTCAGCAAATCGCGCTTCGTGACTACCTACGTTTCCTACCCACGCTACGTATGAGCTGATAATGCGTGGAAGGGGTCGCTTGCTGTCCGGTTTGAGGGATTCGTACTTTCTATGGTTCCCAAACCTTCTTTTCTGACCGTCTGCCAGCATCTGGCGATAGCAGCCCTCATACCAGGCGTGAAAGGTGTCCACTTCCGCAACCACTTTCTCCCAAGTCCATACATCGCCACCGAGTCCACCATAAATGTCGGCGCATAATTGCCAACCATATTTCAGATGTTTGCCAAAGTGGGTGGACAGGAAAATAAGCCAGCACGCCTCATCTACATTCCCTTCATAAACATGCAACCACGCAGCTCGTAGCGGATCAAAAATGTCGCTGTGGGGATTTCCCCGAAGCGGGGATATCTTATTTCTACCAATGGCTTCGACGTACTCAATACGACGCTTGCTGTCGAGTATCTGTGCGGCGAGCGTTGTGATTTTGTCGGGGGTATCTAATCCCCTGAGCGGGATTTCGTGTGTACTGAACGATTCGAGCTGCTCTGAAATTTCATTAATTAGATCCTGTCGTTTCATTTTCTCCCTCACAACCATTCAAGATAAATTTTGTATGACTGATTTTGCAATTTCCCGGCAATGGACCGGGCAGCGGGCAAGTCCTTGTCTTTTTTGCATCTGAATATCGCCAGCATACGAAGGACATCTTTCCAGTATTCACTAAGGCTTAGCGTATCAATGTCTGGAATGTCGCCCTCTCGGATACGTTTCTCTGCATCAACAATAATGCATAAGTAGTGATTTATATCCTCTGTGGGCATTGCCATCATAACTGGTGCAGATGGCGCGTAACCCTCTTTAAGCGCAGCTTCGACGAGGGGAATATCCTCGGTATAGATGTGCAGACTTGCCGCATAATGGCGATAAACGCCCAAATTTAAACCAAGGGTTTTTGCAATCATTTCCTGAAGCATCGTGAATGCAAATATGTCGTGAACCAGTCCTGCTCGCGCATCGTTAGAGCGCATGAATGTGAACATATCGAGGGAATCATTCCTAATCGCAAACTGGAGCCCGACAGTACAGGGGACATCAACGAAGGGATGGGCTATATCGTTTGCGTCAAACAGCTGTATGGCTGCTCGCCTAGATGTGTTGCGTTTTTTCAAAAGCCGGATGACATTCTCAATCTGGTTAATTCCATTCTTGGTTCCAAAGAGACGAGGTCCGTAAGCGCCATTAATTGTGCCATCACTTTCTGCAGAATCCTGGTATTTTGAGATGTAATAGCGAATAGATTCAACCTCGTCACTGCCCGATAGGTACCACATCAACTCACCAAGACAGGTGAATATTTTACCTCTGGATTCTGTTCTGCTAATCCTGCAAATCGGATTGCTCAAAATGATGTGTGTACCCAGAATCTCTTTTGTCGGTCCCCGTGTTGTTTCAACAGGAACACCATTTGACAGGATATTTTCAAACACAGCCCGCATAACATCATCAATCGTTTTTTTCTCAATTTCCACATTTGTCATCCAGGTGAGAGCCGTGGGTAGGGTGCCAGATACCATTTAGCAAATAAGAATAATCCCAATTGTTCGTTATACATTCAGATTGTGCAATTTGTCTACAGGTTTAAGCTTTGGTGCTAGGGCCTGCATAACGAGTCAGATCTATTACTTACTCAATCAACTGCATTGAACCATGAATAGCCGAAATAACTGGCATCCTATAGGTCAAAAGAGGAGTGAAAGCTATCCTGAAAGGAATGTCCGCTCTTGGCACACAGATGCCATTCGTATCTCTCTCTCCGAAGCGACTTTAAGCTCCACGGTAGATAGTTTCGTCAGTCTGATTACATTAAGGCGCAAAGTGGCTGGCTTCGCCGAACCGTTATGCGCATTGTTTTGGGCCTGACTACTTGAGCCTTATGGCAAATCAGAGACATGCTCAGGAAGTTAAAATTGCACTATTCAATTTTTATTAATGCCAGATTCCAGGAATCAGAGCCTATTATCACCGCACCGGAATGAAGGTTGCTACATCGTGTATGGCAATTTCCGACTATTTGCTCTGAAGATCTTTAGGGGCTGCCGTCATCGCATTGCGAAATTGAGCAATGCGATGACGGCAGCACGCGGGTAACGCGATTGCCGGAGACGCGTTCCAACTAAATTACCCATCAACTTTCCAAAACTGATGCCGATAACACTTGCAGCGTTCATTACTAATCCGGCGGGCTGCTGTTGATCGATCACGATAGTGCAGCGATGCGTGTTTGCGTCGGATTTCATTGGCTTCTCATTTAAGCGGTTAATGTGCAAGCAGTATGCGGCAGGGCGTGAGAAGCGTGCTTGCGCAATGCATTGCAAAAAGAGTGATTTAGGGACTAACCATTTGATAACTGCAGTTAAACGGAAAGGATCTTCCTCTGATGAGCTTAAGCAAGACAGATATTAAAATCCTCCAGCAGTTGCAGCAGGCTGCGCGTTTAACTAATCAATACCTTGCCGATGAAATTGGCCTCTCAGCATCGCCGACCTGGCGCAAAGTCCGCAAGCTGGCAGAGGACGATGTGTTCCAAGGTTATCGCGCCGTGATTAATCGAAAAAAGATTGGCCTTAATGTATTGGTATTTGTGCGCGTCATCATTGATAGCCACAGCGAAGCCGAATCCCGCAAATTCGAACAAGAAGTGATGGCGCTAGATAATGTGGTTTCCTGCTACAGCATCGGCGGCGATGCGGATTTCAATAGATATGGATGCGTATGCGGATTTCGCGATGTCGGTCATTCGTCGATTGCCGGGGATTAAATAGATGCAGAGTATGTTTGTGCTGAAGGAGATAAAGGGGATGGTGGCTTGGCCTTTAAAAAAGAGGTTAATACTCAAACGGATATATATTTATATTGGATTACTTAAAGAAAAATAGTACGAAATTTTATTTTTTGTAAAAGGAGTTGTGAAAATGATGAGTTCAAATATTACGCCTAAACTAGTTCAAACACTGTTTGAAATGTATCAAAAAGAAATTCTGACAGTCAATAGAAGATATCAGAGAAAATTAGTATGGTCACTTGCAGAAAAAGAAAAATTCATTGATTCTTTAGTCAATGGCTATCCGATACCATTGATAATAACTTCTAAACAAAACAACGATTCAACCAAAATAGAAATATTGGACGGATTGCAAAGGTTAAATGCAATTACTTCTTTTATTGAATGTGAGTACTCTTTAAATGGTCATTATTTTAATCTGGATTCAATCACACTGACAAAGCAATTGAAAGAAAATGGTGCGTTAAGTCAGAAAGAACCGGTTCTTTCAAGTGAAAATTGTTCAAGATTACTAAATTATGAAGTTCCATTCTCTACGAGCAGCAGCAATACTAATGAATTCATTGATGAGACGTTCAGAAGAATTAATACTGGAGGACGAACTCTTTCTAAGCAGGACGTTCGACAAGCAGGTTCACTAGGTTTAATTCCTGACACCATCAATAAAATAGCTAGTTATATACGTAAAGACTCGTCAAGAACAGACGTTGTAACTTTACGGGGGATGAAAAATATAAGCATATCGGATGATGATTTAAATTACGGGATAAATATAAAAGATATTTTTTGGGTTAAAAATAATATTATACTTAAAGAGGATGTAAAAAAATCTCGAGATGAAGAATTAATTGCTCACTTGCTCTCTTATGCTCTACTAAAAGATAAATCTCATACAACATCATACTATTTGGATCGTTTGTATGATCATAGCTCCGATGAAAGTCAACTTTTAAGTCAAGAGATATATAAATACTCGCAAGATTATATTATTAAGACTTTTAATCATGTTTTTGATGAAATGCAGACTATTTATAAAGATGATCGCGATAATTTTTCAGAATCTGTTTATGGGAATGGAAAGAAGATTAAATCCGCATTAAGTTTTCAAGTTGTTTTTCTGGCTATTTACGAATTAATAATCATTAAAGGAAAGAGGATTAATAACTATAAGAATTTACACACTTCGTTATGCGGTGCATATGATAAACATTATCAGAATATCTTATCTAAAGATAAAAAATGGTCAAACACAGACCGTCATTCTTTGATAAAGTCAACCATTGGAGTTATTGAAGATAACTTTAGTAATTCTAAAGACGGTACTTTTGAACCCGGTGGTTGGATAAAGAATCTTGAAAACATAATTAATGAATCAAAAACAGAATCAAATTACTATGATTATAAGGCTGGCTTGGTAACAACATCTCCTCTCAGTGATAGTATTAATCTGCAACTAGTTGATAAGATAATTAAAACCCTATCAGCTATGACAAATACCTACACTGGCGAGTGCATGGTGATTGTTGGTGTTGCAGAAAATATTGAAGGTGCAAAAAACCACCAAGCGGCTTTTGGGAAAAGTTATATAAAATATTCAGATGTGTACATAACTGGCATTGATTCTGAAGCTATGTACATATCTGACTCTGTTGACTCTTACATCAAGAAAATAAAGGATTTGCTGAAAAATAGCACTAAAGCCACAAAAGCATTTTTAGAAAGTATCGTACAAAACAGCGTTAACTTCACCTATAAAGATAAGGAAATATTAATTTTAATTGCTAAGCGAGGGCAGTCGCCAACTCCATTTGATGGAAAGTATTATGTCAGGAACTTCTCTCATAATGCAGAAGTGCCAATTGGAAGTGATGAATTTAACGACTTGTTTATTAAGTTTGCGAGTAATAAACCGTAATATTAAATGCAAAGGCCACTTTACTTAAAGTGGCCATTTAAGAAATTAGTGCCAATTAATAATGAACGGCTCTCTAGCCAAATTCCTAAATCCCATCTCCCGCCTCACAATTCCTTAACTCAAACTAGACGTTTCCCGCGCAATACGTAGATACTCATTACACCAGATGCCAAACATTAAATTTCTGAAACAAATTATATCAGCGACTTAACTTCCAGCGCAGCGGAGCGCCGTTGCGTGCGTTGTCTTTCTCTGTTGAGGAATACGTTGTGTTCAAATTAAATCCGGTGTTACTAAGCCTTGTGGCGGCGCAAGGTTTGATGTTCCCTATTTCGCTGTCGTGGGCGGCGGAGTTAAAACCTTATACGCCTGAATTTAATGACAATAAAGTTGGAGCTTATTGCTTATGCAATGGCTCGACGCAAACGCTCAGCGGTTTACCGCAATTCGCGCCGGGAGAAAACGGGGCAACCACGGTGGCGTTTAGCGAATTGCAAAGTATTGGTCGAATAATCAATGACAACCTGATTGGCGAGCAGCGATTACAAATTGGCCAGCAGAATCTCACTATTCAAATACCGAATTTCGAAGATTGGACATATACAACGTACGACGTATATAACACCGCCGATTTAGTGGATTTACCGAGTGTCGGCCTCGATGCCGTAGTGCCAGATTATTATGATGTAAACGACAAACAATATATTAATGCGCGCATCGGTTCCGTCAGCAACGGCACGCTAAATATCGATATTGGTGAACATGGTGCGGCGGCTAATTCCTCTACTAATAGCTGGTCGATGGCGGCGAAACAAAGCCAACTATTTACAGCTACCAATAAAGGACATATCAACTGGAACGCGAATAATCGCATCACTTTTACCGCGGCTACGCCCCCTGGCGATGATCAGTTGGTGTACACTGCCGAAAGCGTGGTGGATTATGCCGGAGCCATCAGCGTTTCAACCCTGGATGGTGGTACTACCCGTTTCAACATCAAAAATATCAACGATCTGCGCAACTACAATAACTGG
The DNA here is from genome assembly GCF_011752685.1 of Candidatus Pantoea communis. NCBI lineage: Bacteria > Pseudomonadati > Pseudomonadota > Gammaproteobacteria > Enterobacterales > Erwiniaceae > Pantoea > Candidatus Pantoea communis. Next base: position 37,683 of record NZ_VWXC01000032.1, on the reverse strand, counting down.
CTGATCGAGCAGGTCAGCGTGTCCAACCTCAGTACCGACCGCTATAACGCCGAATTCCACAATGCCTTCAGCCTGCGTGAAGGACAGTTGGTGTATCGCATGGGCGTTAACAACGTTGACGATGAAGTGACGCAACAGATTTATGATCAGGTGGTGTTGAGCGCCGATGGCCCGGATGCCAGCGTCAAAATCAATCGTGGCAAAACTCTGGAAGTGTTGGACAGCCACAGCGCAGTGATGCGTGCCAGCAATGGCGCGAAAGCGTTGATTAGTGGCAAGCTCGCCAGTACTGGCACAAGTTTAGAGTTAATAAATAACGCGCGTGGCCGTAACAACGGTGTGATCAATGCCGGGTTCCTCAACAACGCCAACGGCAAAGGCGTGGATAGCAGCACTATCGGCAGTGGGGAAAGCGGCGTGCTCGTCAGCGACGGCAGCCGCTTTAGCAATTATGGCGTAATCAACTTCCAACCCGGCGATGACCCCGGCCAGGCGATTTCGATCTACGATGCGCGCGCGACTAATCACGGCAACATTAATATCGGTGTCACTGAAACTGTAGGCAGTTGGGGCTCCGATGGCGTGAGTGTCACCGGCGATTTTACGAATGCCAAAAACGGCACGATTTACATCGGGCGCACGCCGCAAAATCGCAAAACAGATATATCCAGCGATGTGGCGGTAAATCTCAGTGGCGGCGTCACTGGCATCAGTGCGTTTTTCGGTTCCAGCGTGGTTAACAATGGCCGTATCGTGATCGGCTCGCTGGTGCAAAATGCCGTTGGCATGTTGGCTCAATACGGTTCAAGTGCCATCGCGCGCAATAACGGTGTCATCGATGTGAACGGCACGGTTGAAGGGCAACCGCGCGAGAACGTCGGCATGCTGGTGGTGGATGCCGGCAGCGGTGGCGACGTCGGCAATGGCAAAGCGGGCACCATCAACCTCAACGGCTACAACAGTACCGGCCTCAAAGTCATCGCCCACGAGGGCGAAAGCGCAAAAGCTTATTCTCACGGTGCCATCAATATCCTCAGCGATGCTGGCCAATATGGCACAACCGATCACAACACTGCCGTTTGGGTCATCGGCGAAGAGGGCGGCAATGCCGTCGCCAACGTCAGCGGCCCGATTCAGCTTGGCGGCAACGATGCGATCGGTATTCGCGCCGAAGGCAACGCCACGGTGAACGTCAGTGCCAACGCGATTCCGGTTGCCGGACCGCGCGTTATATTTGGCCTGGAGCGGCAAATCAGTTTTTACACCAAAGGCGAAAACGCCAAAATTAACCTGCCAAAAAATGGCAGCTTCTCGACATCGGTGGTCGACGGCACGATTTTCCGCGTCGAGGATGGCGCGGATTTTGACGGCCGCGGTTTAACGCTTTCCACGAACGAAAGGGGTACTACGGGCGTATATGGCGGCGGCGTGGGAACCCAGGTAAATACTAACGGCGCAACGTTTAATATTGGCAACGGGGGCAATGGGGGTATCGGAGGTGCCGGGTTGAAAATTGCGCATGGCGCGCAAGGGATGATTGATGCCGCGACACGCTTTAACCTTGATGGTTCTAGCGTGTTGGCGGCAGAAGTCGATGGCTTAGCCTACACGTTGCAAGGCGCGGCCATTGATTTCGAACACGGATTCAATACCGACACGCATCTCACCAACCATGCTGAGATAAACGGCAGCGGCAGATTCCAAACCGGCTTAATCGCCAGCAATCTGGCTCAGCTTACCAATACCGGCGACATCACTTTTACCGGCGAGGACAGCACCGGCATTTACGCGCAAGACGGTGGGAAGGTGACCAACAGCGGCACCATCAACATGACGCTGCGCGGGCAAGCATTGTATGCCTATGGTTTGCAGCGTCGCTTAGATAGCGCCCCGCTGACCGAAATTTCCAACAGCGGCACCATCAACATCTTCAACCGTGACAGTTTTGAGTTGAATACCACCATCGGCCTGGTCGCCAGCAATTATCTGGCGCGCATCTACCAAAACGGCGCCATCAATCTGTATGGCGAAGAAGCGATGGGCGCTAGCGCCTTTTTAGGCGGTCGTATCACATTTGGCCCAGACAGCCGCATCACCTTCAACGACCCGAATCAAACTGGCTATCGCGCCTCTGATGAGGGCACACAATTCATCAGCAACGGCAACAATGTGGATGTCAGCAGCGCCAATTCGACGCTGTATGACATCAGCAATGGCGCGTGGCTGTATACACAGAATCCCGGCAACGTGACGCTCAGCGGTGAAAATAGCCGGGGCATTGTGCTGAGTGGTGAAGGCACACAAGTGTCCAGCACCGACAATTATGTCGCGAGCGGCAAAGGTGCCAGCGTAATGAATGCCAGTAACCGCGCCGAGGGCGTGATCAGCAGCGGCATTACGCTCAGCGGCGAAAATACCACTGCCGCGATTGCCAGCGGCGATGAAACGGAAATCTACGCGGCCTCAACCATCAGCGGCAACGGCGCGAATGCGACGGCGTTTGACGTCAGCGGCGGCGCACGCTTGTTTAACCAGTATCAGGGCGTGGTGGATCTCAGCGGATCGAACAGCACCGGCGCGCGCGTGCATGACGGCGGCAACTTCATTAATCGCGGCAGCATGCACATTGCGTCAGGCATCGGCATCGATGTCAGCAGCGGTTACGGCCAATACGTGCCGGTCGATAGCGCATTACGCGTCGATAGTGGCATTGCGGCGATGCGCGTCGGCAGCGGCGCATGGATGAAAATCTACGGCGATGGCCAGGGCTACAGCGTGATGCAGGCGAATGGTAGCGCCGACGGCTTGTTGCTGGCTGTCGGCGCGGAGGGGTTCGAAGCCGACAACATCACTATCGGCGCGTACGGCAGCGGCAGCGCGATCAACAACCGCGCCGAAACACCAAATATCAATTTGGATAACGTGCGTTTAGAGGTAGCAAACGGTAACGGTATTCGCTCGGCGACCTCATTCAATTCCGCTGGCAGTGTGCAAATTAACGTTAGCGGTTCGGGCACCGGTTATCGCTTTGAAAACGCCAATGGCTCAACCACCAGCAACGATCTGGTGATCGGGCCGGATTATTCGATTGTGGTAACAGGAACCGGCAATGGCGTGATCGCCAACACCCGCGGCAACGTGATTTCTCAGGGCTTGATTGATATTCAGGCGGCGAACGGCGGCTCGGCGATTGTCACCCAAACCGCCAGCCGGGTGATTAACCAGGGCACCATCAGTTCGCAAAGTCGCGTTGCGCCGCTGATCGACCTGCGCGGCGGGCAAACGGTGTTTATCAATGAAGGCACCATCAACGCGCCGTTCCCTGATCAGGTTGTCGTGGCGGGCGGCGCGACCGATGACGTCATTGCACTGTTGGATGGTGTGGTGGTCGGCGATGTCAACACCGGCAACGGACGCGATGAACTGATTGTCACCGGCGGCTCCATCAAAGGCAGTTTGACGATGGGCAGCGGTGCGGGTAATCAGGCCTCGGTGCAGAAGGTGAGTCTGGCTGATACGCGCCACATCACCACGGAAAATGGCGCGGGCAGCACGCTTAATCTCAGCCAACTCAAGGCGCGCGGCGGTTCGTTCGCCAGCGATGATTTGAGCAAAGGCACCAACCTCGGCACGGGCTGGAGCACGCTGAACTTCCACAACACTCAATGGACGTTAACCGACAACATCAAACTGGCGCACAGCACGATTAACGTCGATAGCGGTTCAACGCTGTTCGCGGGTGACAACGTCAATCCGCTGTTGCAGGGCAGAACCCGTGATTCACTGGTGGTAAATAACGCGGGCACCCTGGATCTCACCAACGGCGGCAACACGGCGGCGAATACGCTGACGATTGACGGCGAACTGGCGTCGGCGGGCGGCAGCGTCAGGCTGAACGCCACAGCGGCCAGCAGCGATGTGGTGCTGGTGAATGGCGCGGCATCGGGCGTGACGCAGGTTGACGTAAAACTCGCGGGCGCGCCGCTGTTTGACAGCAACGGCGATGGCGTGATCGCTGCGAACGAAGGTGTGTCGCTGGCGCAGGTTTCCGGCAGCGCGAATGCCAACAGCTTTGTGCTGAAAAGCGGCTATGTCGCATCCGGGCCGTGGCAATACGGTTTATACAGCTTCACACCGGGCAGCAATGACGCAGCCCGCAGCGCGGTAGGCGGCAGCGCGTGGGATTATCGACTGGCGAACGCCTTCGTGTGCGACGACGGCAGCCTGTGCCAGCCGTCAGCAGGCAGCGCACAAAGCGGCGCACGTCTGGCGGTCACGCCCCAGGTGCCGTCCTACCTCTCTGCGCCGGTTGGCCTCGCTTATTATTCGCTGGCAATCACCGACGATCTGCATAAACGCCTCGGTGAACTGCGCAAGCAGCAGGCAAACCCGGATGCGGTTGGCGGCGAGATGTTCATCCGCTATATCGGCTCCAACCTGAAATACCAGACCAGTCAAAGCGTCAGTCATTACGGCTACGACTTCGATCTCAACTACAGCGCGGTGCAACTCGGCGGCAATGTGATTCGCGTGGACGGCGCGGACAGTAGCCTGCGTGGCGGCGTGGCCTACACGCGCGGCAACACGCGTATTCGCCCGCACGCAGCAGATGGCTACAGCTCGACCAGCTTCGACAGCGACACGCTTTCTCTGTACGGCACATGGCTGCGCGACAGCGGTTTTTACGTGGACGGCTCACTGAGCTGGGGCTGGCATCGCGGCGCGACTGACATTGCACGGCAGAAAGATGTCGCCAAACCAAAAGGCAACGGCTGGACGGCTTCGGTTGAAACCGGTTATCCGCTGGAACTGGGCGGCGGCGTGCGCATCGAACCGCAGGCGCAGATCACCTGGTTGCAAATGAAGATGGACAGCTTCACCGACCGCGATAACACCCGCGTTTCCTACGACGATTACAGCCAGACAATTGGCCGGGTTGGCGCGCGCGTGGATAAAACCTGGCAGGACGGCAGTGCGAATCAGTACACGCCGTATCTGCGCGTGAATTACACGCAGGGTTGGGGTGGCACCGCGAAGGCGAAGATCGGCGCGGCGGATGTTGGTGATGGTGAAACCTTCGACAGCGGCCAGTTCGGCAAAATATGGGATATCGGCGTGGGCGGCACCGCAACTGTGAACAAGGATGTGGCGCTCTACGCCGAAGCGGATTACCGCAAAGAGATCGACGGCAACGGCGCGAAAGGCTGGCGTTACAACGCGGGCGTGCGCTGGTCATTTTAATTGAACCGGTCGCGGTTATGGCGACCGAAAATATTTCACGTTTAAAAACCCGCGCGGTAAATGGAACTGCATCCCCGGTTTTCTGGCCATTAAACCTGAAACTCTCTGAAGCCAGATGGCCCCCTTTGGCTCCCAGGCGTATCGAGTCGTCAGCCCGACTGTGCTGACCGGCAAGCTCCGCCGCACCGCCAGAATGGACGTTTCGGGCCTGACGGCTACGGTCTGATGGCGAAAAGATGGATGAATTTTAGTTGCTGGAAGTTATCAGCGATGGTCCGTTGTGAGCGGACTTGATTTTGTATGGGAAGATTATGTTCCCCGTAGCTTCATATGCAATAAAGGGTATGGCATGCCCTGGCCGTCAACTTCAGAACGACCAACAGTTTCAAAACCGTGTTTTTTATAAAAGGTAATAGCCAGAAGATTCTGTTCGTTTACATCAAGTTCATCAGCACCTTGCTCGTGGGTAGCTTGTAGCAAAAGTCGTTTCCCGATGCCCTTACCGCGTTGATCTGCATCCACAAAGAGCATTTCAATACGATTTTTGCTTACCCCAGTAAAGCCCACGATCGAATGGTCATAGCTTCGACGAGCTAGCGTAATAGTCAGGCCAGGAAGATACGTATGCAGTATCAGGGGGCGTAGTGCCTGAATATCCTGCTCCTCTAAAAAATCATGTGTGGCACGTATAGATGATTCCCAAACCTTCAGTAAGATCGGGTAATCAATTGGGGTACCCACTTCCATATTTATCATGATCTTATAATCCACAAATTGACTTCGTATAGCCATGATAGCTGTGTGGTGTTATTTGTCACCATGTGGCGTAAATTTATCCGCTATTGGCACATAGCAGACATCCACAACAGCTAATGTACGCTCCGAGCGATCTGCAGACATTTATGACAGCACTCTATTTGAATCAACGGTGGGGCAGAACACGTCTGTAAGAATATCCTGTTAGCTTATTTCTGAGCAGGTCTTTAAGTCCTTTAGGCCAACAGACTATCCTTTTTATAGTTACCACCGTTCTAACTATCATTTGCAGAAAAGGAGCACTGAGATGATTTTTACTGACGATACAATTTTGGGATATGGCAGTTCACATCAGTTTTATTCATCCGGTGACGAACTTGTTTTAGACAAAAATTACCGCCGCGCTCACCTCCCATTGGTTAACTCGTCCCATCCAGATGTCATAACCAGTGATGAAGACTACTGTATGGGGACGTATAATACCCCCCGGCATTCTATAGTACTGCCCGTTAGTGATGAACGCCTGCGCCAAACAACAACGTTTATCGAGATTGAGAAAGCTCTTCGTAACGCATCGTTTACAAATAAGATAGCCTGGGACTTGCTGGAAAAAAGGAAAAACCTGTTACATGCGACAATCAGTAGCGGATTGAACGATAATTGCATAGAACTTACCATTGAATCACTTCAGACATTTATGGATACACAACCAGTAAAAAAATACAGGCTTGGCGGGATTTTTATGGGGCCAGTCAATACTGGAAGACTTTATCTAAAAGTGTATCCCGAAGCGACCGGTTCGGGGCATATATTCGGTGAGATCCAGTCACTGCTTGGGCTTAAGCAATCAGAGTTTTTCCTTGTAGGTTATTTTAACCTGACAGATCATCTCAATCAGCCTGAAACAATTGAGCTTTCTGAGATCCTCAATCGTTTTTGTAATGAAACGCTATGGGAAGATGAACTCAGAGAATTATGGCTTATTTCAACACACGATGACTTGGTCTTGAACGGTGAAATATCCAAAAAAATTATCAGGTCTGCATAACAGAAATTGATACCGGCCTTTTAGCCCCAGCGGAATAGCTTCTGTAAACCACCATTAAAATAAGCAAGAAACTTCCACGGGTGGCATGGAACTGGCTAAGGACATAAGCGAAAGGGCTACTGTAAGCGGAAAGCGGACGCTGTCCTGCAACCATTCTCAAAAATACAGCCTGGGAAATGTAGGTGTAGCGGCAATGCAAAAATCAATTATCATCCGGTATTGAATATTTCAACTCTATATCAGGTGCATCCGTTAAGTTCCGCCCTGAGCGGGCCATTAAATACCCGGCAATCTCCTCGACACTCAGGTTAGCATTTAACATTTCAGGATTCTGGAACCAATTATCCGGCCAGAAGATTAGGTCAGATGGATTACCTGCAAAATTACATTCAAGTAATGAAAGTGCGAAGTTTTGCTCGGACTCCTTGCCCTCGCAGACACAGATGAATGTTATTGTTTGAAGCAATTCTTCCCACGTAAAGTCAGGATAAAATTTATCCAGATTAAAAGCCATCCTGGTAAATTCTCTGGCATTTGTCCAGGAGGAGAAGTCCCTGAAATCAGAAAATGTATAGGGGTGCACAACCTGGTTATTCCATTCGACCATCATAGCCGCCAGATCAGCATCGTCCTGTTCTGCACCTTCATCAATTTTGGAAAGTATCATTTCAGCTTTTTTTGCTAGTTCACTAATCTTTTTACTACTGACTTTGGTAGGTTTCATCCTTTCCGGCAGTGGCATTGTTTTAATCCTTGAGCATTCAGAGACATCTTTATTGATCATCTGATTGGCATATTACTAAAAAGCCCATTTCGAAGCACCTGGTATTCTGTTGAAAGGTTATATCAGCAGCCTAGATCACCCCTAATTATCCTTAAATTGTCATAGTACGTTAACGTCTGCTCCTTGCACTTAGCGGCTCTCAGGACGTGAACTGTCTGCTTAGAACAAAAAGAGGGGAGTGCAATGCGCAAAAGAACGCTCATAATTAAAGCACTACCCTTATCGTGATGTGGTAGCCTTCAAGCAACAAACTATTTTTATCAGGAGGAATTATGCACGGACCAGATCCATCCAATACACACCCAATGGAGGGATTCCCACAGGTTTGCTTCATCAAAAACACGATAAAAAACCCTAACATCATCGTGGGTGATTTTACTTATTACGATGATCCAGAGGACTCGGAAAACTTCGAGCGTAACGTTCTCTATCATTTTCCTTTTATTGGAGACAAGCTGATCATTGGTAAGTTTTGCGCCATAGCTAAAGGCGTTCAATTCATAATGAATGGGGCAAATCATAAACTTTCTGGCTTCTCCACTTTCCCGTTTTATATTTTCGGAAACGGATGGGAAAACGCCATGCCACAAGCCGGTGATTTACCCTACAAAGGCGACACTGTGATTGGCAACGATGTATGGATCGGCTTTGACGCTCTGATTATGCCAGGTGTGAAAATCGGTAATGGCGCGATCATTTCATCACGTTCGGTCGTCACCTCCGATGTGCCTGCCTATACGATTGTCGGTGGCAATCCTGCAAAAATTATTAAGAAACGCTTCCCAGATGAAACCATCGCGACACTGGAAAAGCTGGCGTGGTGGAATTGGCCGGTTGAAAAGATCACCAAAAATATCACGGCAATAATGTCCGATGATATTGAAAAATTGCGTAATTAACGGCCCTTCTCTGCAGAAATACCGAAGTTTAAACTTTAGGTGCGCTATCGGAGCATCGTCCGCACTTGCTACCAGGCAGCGAAATAAAGGATTTAAAAACAGTGTTTTCAACGATAGGCTTTTGCGTTGTCTCACTTTGACTCAGGAGCGTAGCCAATATGTTCGACCATCCTACCCAACCCGAAGTCGCTGAATGGTTTGCCAGTCTGGGTATTGAAGAAGTGTCATACAGTGTGTGTGGTATCGTCCTCACGAACGAACCGCCTGAGCACTGGTTCTATAAGCGCAACAAACTGCGACCTGAGAGTCTTAAGCTGGAATTGCGCATCCCATCGAGCGGGAACTGGCTGGTCGATTTGTCACGTCATGACCAGCTGTTCAATGTTCAGTGGCGTCCTGAAGGGATTACGACTCATCTACCGCAACTGGCTATCCTTGCTGCCACGGCGGTTATACCCGCTGTGGCTGGCTTCTTGTTTATCTAACGCACTTTGGCACTTCACGCAGTAACGCACCCCAGGCAACGCGCTGCGACGCGCTTCGGGAATCGGTTCCCCGCACTCGTCGCAATACTCTGCACTTTCGCCGTGGTTGAGGTGACTCCTGGCGCGCGCAATCGCATCATCCACGGTCGCATCAATCTGCTTTTGCACTGCACCATCTTCAGACCAGCCGCCTGCCATAATCCCTCCTGATATTCATCGACTGGTCAAAGTATAGTTCAGTAGCTATCGGGCACGATCATGCTCTCTGGCACCGGATGACGGGCATAATTTTCATGATGAATGCGGGAAGGTAATGAAATCTGCTCGCCTTCTGCGGCTTCATACGGCACCTGTTGCAGCAGGTGAGAAATACAGTTCAGCCGAGCCTTCTTCTTATCAACGCCTTGCACCACCCACCATGGCGCCTCAGAAATATTGGTGCGCTCCAGCATCATCTCTTTGGCAGCGGTGTAATCCTCCCAGCGGCGGCGGCTTTCCAAATCCATCGGACTCAGCTTCCACTGCTTCAGCGGGTCATGAATGCGGCTAAGGAAACGCATTTCCTGCTCTTCATCGGTGATGGAGATCCAGTATTTCACGATCTGAATGCCGCTGCGCACCAGCATGCGTTCAAACTCTGGCGTACTGTGGAAGAACTCCTCGTACTCCGCATCGCTGCAAAATCCCATTACCTTTTCGACGCCCGCGCGGTTGTACCAGCTACGGTCGAACAACACGATCTCGCCCGCTGACGGCAGATGAGAGACGTAACGTTGAAAATACCACTGCGTGCGCTCACGTTCATTTGGCGCGGGCAGTGCCGCCACGCGGCAATAGCGCGGATTGAGTCGCTGCATGATGCGTTTAATCACGCCGCCTTTGCCTGCCGCGTCGCGGCCTTCAAAAATCACCACCAGTCGATGGCCGGTGCGAATCACCCAGTTTTGCAGCTTCACCAATTCGCCCTGAAGATGAAGTAACTCCATAAAATAGCGGCGACGCCACGCCATCTCTTGCGGATCGTTATTGGCCGCCAGACCAACATCCGCTAACTCCATCTCCAGCGATTCGTCATAGCTGTCATAGAATTCCTGTAAAAAGCGCGCATCAAACATATTGTTGTTATTCATTTCATGTGCAGACATCGTCTTATCCCTGTCGAAGCGAGCGTTACAGTGAAGTCATGATCCAGTAGAGGGCGGCAGAGAGCAGCGCGGCGGCAGGCAAGGTGAGCACCCAGGCCAGTACCATATTGCGCAGCGTGCCGAACTGTAAGCCGCTGCGATTGGCGGCCATGGTGCCCGCAATACCTGAGGAGAGCACGTGTGTGGTTGAGACCGGAAGACCAAAGGCATCCGCTGCGCCAATGGTGCCCATCGCCACCATCTGCGCACTGATGCCTTGCGCATAGTTAAGCTGGCTTTTGCCGATCTTCTCACCCAGCGTGGTGACAATGCGGCGCCAGCCCACCATGGTGCCTAATCCCAAAGCCAGTGCCACCGCGACTTTGACCCAGGTCGGGATAAATTGCGTTGCACCGTTCAGCGCAGTTTTCAGCGCCTGCAGATTTTGCTGGGTGGCAGCCGGTAAAATCAGCGAGTGATCGGCTTGCAGACGTTTGATGGTTTCAGCTGCCAGATACATCTCATTACGCACGGCAGGTTTCTGATCGGCGGGGATTGTCTGCAACGCGCCATATTGCTTCAGCGTGGCGCCGATGTTGCCACTGACCTGAGCCAGCGCGGCGACCACCGTCGTATCGCGTTGGCCAGTGCGCAGATAAGTCGCTAATACATCATTAAGCTGAGCAGGAGTGGGTGTGTTGCTGAATTGCAGCAATTGTGACTGGCTGCTTTCGGTCAGTGTGATCAGATGTGGAATATCGGACTGGGGCACGGAACGATTGAGAGAGTAGGTTACGGGCAGGGCAGCCACCAGAATCAGCATCATCAGCCCCATGCCTTTTTGGCCATCATTCGAGCCATGTGCAAAAGAGACGCCGGTGCAGGACAGCACCATCAAACCGCGAATCCACATCGGAGGCGCACCTTCATCTTTGCTGGTGGCATACAACTCAGGTTTTTTCACCACGCGCTTCATCAACACCAGCAACAGTGCAGCACAGAAGAAGCCGACAATCGGTGACAGGATCAGCGCATTGCCGATGTTTAATGCCTGCCCCCAGTTTACGCCGCTCATGGCGCTACGCCCGTGCATCACGGCATTGGCGATGCCCACGCCAATAATGGAACCAATTAAGGTGTGCGATGAGGAGGCGGGCAGGCCCAACCACCAGGTGGCGAGGTTCCAGATGATCGCCGAGAACAGCAGGGCGTAGATCATCACAAAGCTTTCGCTGCTGCCGGTTTGCATAATGAGTTCAATTGGCAACAGGGAGATGATGCCGAAAGCCACCGCGCCAGAAGAGCATAAAACACCAAGGAAATTGAAAATTCCTGACCACACCACCGCCACGGTCGGAGAGAGTGAGCGGGTATAAATGACGGTAGCCACGGCGTTGGCCGTGTCGTGAAAACCATTGACGAACTCGAAACCCAATGCCGCTAACAAGGCAAACCCCAGGAGCATCAGCGGTAGCACACTGCTAAAGGTGACCCCGGTTTGTTGGATATCACCGATTAATTGCGTTCCCGCAAAGAGAACGCCGGCGAGTAAAACCATGCCGAACAGGAAAAGCGGTTTCTTACTGTTTTTTGCAGGGAGTGGAATCGCGGAAGACAGCGGTGAAGCGGCAACATGTAAAGTCTGAGGCGTAACGTAATCACTCATTAGTGAAAATTTCCTATAGATCGCTAAAGCAGCATAAGCACAACGATATGTGCGGCTAACATATAGAAAATTTATGAAAGTTTTATGACAGAACTGTCAAAATTTAGTCATATAAATGAAATTTTTGAGATGCAATAAAATCGATATTTGTTTGTTTTATAATTAAAAACAATTGGTTATGTGATTCTTTCGCAGTGGCGGATTCGCCAGTTTGAGTTTTATTTCTGCCATAAATTTGTCACATTTTGGTTTGACTGATTACTATAGATTACATTTTCAGCAGGAGACCATTACCGTGCTAATGAGATCTAAGCTTGAAGACCCTGCGTTAATGTTGGCGTTAACTTATAGAACCAGACGACTATTTGTGGCGTCTTTTCAACTCATCAAACAACCATTCTTTGCTGATGGGGCCGGAACTTAACTTCTGAATCATGGCATTATCCGCATAGTTAAGTAGCCATTCTCCGAGTTCCGCCATGCCCGCTTCATAAGAGCCGTGCACCTCAACAAACTTTTCCGACAAAATCAGTAGCTCCATGCGCAGCGCGTTACTGCGGGTCATGAACTCCAGATAGCCTTCGCGATCGGTTTCATAATCGGGGATCTTCGACAGCACAATGACCTCTTCTTCCTGAATGGTGGCCTGCCAGTGTAAACCGCTCTGTCATTTATGTGCAGAATAATCATGCTGAACAAGTGAATATTTAATTGTTGCGGTTCGCTTATCTTGCTTTCGCTTAAGCCTCTTATTTTGTGGGGTAACGCTGTACCTACTGACTAATCCAGATTCTCCGCTGTCACAATGCGCAGTTCAACGCGGCCGTCCTGATACAGATCGGGTTCAAAGCCCTGTTCCAGATGCCGTATCAGCAGGTCAGTGGCCAGCACGGCGTGCTGACGGGCGTTTTGATCCAGCGTGTAGGAGAGCGCGCCACTTTGCAGCAGATCTTTCGTCACATCATACAATTCGTGGGTGATGTAGCAGCAGCGGCCCAGTAACTGGTGTTGCTGCAATACAGCACTGATATCGCTGTTGTTGTCGCCAGAGTTATACAAACCGACCACATTACTTGATTGCTGTAACGTGTGATTCAGCAGCGTTCGGATTTTGTGCCGTTCATCTTCCCCCGCCAATACTTCACGCAACTGTAACCAGGGGGCGCGTTGGGTGATGGCATCACGAAAACCTGAAATACGTTGAATATGTGCGCTGAAATCAAAACGCCCGCTAACCATGATCACGTCACCCTTGTGGGGCATAGTCTGGCTCATTAATAAGCCTGCGGTACGCCCAGCCTGATATTGATTTATTCCAACATGGCAGAATCGATGTGAATTGGGTAAGTCTGAAACCAGCGAAACCACCGGGACACCTTTATCTTTACACCAGGATAAGGCTTCATGAATAACAGGATAGTCATGCCCATAAACAATAATACCGTCGCGCAACTCACCGCTTTTTTTTATCTTTTCCGCTAGTTTTTCCGGTGGATTTTCCGTCACCAGTGTACGAAATAATTTTATTTTACGATAACCCAGTCGATCGGCAATGTTGGCAAATTCATCGGCTAACTGCTGAAAAAACCAGGTGCCATTACTGCTCAGGAAAACTTCAATCTGCCAGGGATGCTGCGTGTCATCCGGCAGTAAACGCTGTAACCCGGCCTGACGCGCGGCGCGCAGCACTTTGCGTACCGTTTCCGGACGAACCCCGCCACGCTCATTCAGCACCCGGTCAACCGTGGCGATCCCAACCCCGGCCAGTTCAGCCACTTTAATCAGGGTGAGTTTTTTCATTTGTTTCTGAGCCCCAGTAAATTTCATGTTCACTATTTCAACTACGCAGAGTGCGCATCAGGTCACAGCCTGGTGTCTATTTTCGCCGTATTATGCGCAACGTTTCGTGACTGGCAAGATGTTAAATGTTGCGAGACGAAACCACACTCTACATCGTCCAGTCCGGCTTATTAAAAACTTCAATGATGGGAAACCATCAACAAAAACCTTTCAAAGCGAAGGGGGAGTCATTACTCTTTGCTGCGTTGTTAATATTTAATTAATTACGTGATTTGAATGTAAAAACTTACCTCAGTATTTATCTAATAAAAGCCCACCGGGCAGCGTCATTATTTATCCAATAAACCTTATTTATATGGCTCAATGCCAGGCACAAATACGTCTGTTATTTGACCTGGTTTGCAATGTGAAAGCAGGGAAAACATGAAACGCAGAGAATTTCTCACTTCCATCACCGCATTGGGAGTGGCTTCCACGATCCCGACATTGGCGCAGGCCGATGAGGTGAAGGGTGGCCAGCCCTGGGAACCCGGCAAAATCCAAACGCCGCCCGCACCGCCGAGAAAAGGGGGGCTGCAATATCTCACTCAGCATGAATTTGACACGGTAGGCGCCATCGCTGAACGATTTATCCCAGCGGATGAAACCAGCCTGAGTGGCAAAGAGGCAGGGTGCGCCATTTTTATTGATCGGCAACTCGCGGGCGATTACGGCAACGCAGTGGCGATCTACCGTTTAGGCAAATTTGTCAAAGGCACCGCTGAGCAGGGTCCGCAATCTCCGCTGACGCCTGCACAACGCTATCGTCTTGGCATTGCTGCGCTGGATAAAGCCCTTCAGCAACACTATGGCAAAGACTTCCTCTCACTACGTGGTGATCAGCAGGATCAGGTGCTGACCGCAATGGAGCAGAACAGCCTCGATCTCGGTGAGGAAGTTGAAACCAAAGTGTTCTTTGAACTGTTGCTGCAGAACGTGCGTGAGGGCTTCCTGTCTGACCCGATTTATGGGGGGAACAAAGACATGACCAGCTGGAAAATGATTGGCTTCCCTGGCGCTCGCTACGACTTCCGCGATCTGCTGCCGAAAAAAGGACAGAAGCTCAACATCATTCCTACCAGCCTGATTGATAACACCCTTTAATTTGTTTGCTGAGCAATAAACTATGAATAACGTCCGTCCAAAAGCTGATGTCGCCATCGTCGGCCTGGGGTGGTGCGGCTCTTTGATCGCCGAAGAGCTGACCCGCGCTGGTCTGAATGTCGTTGCCATTGAACGTGGCCCGTGGTTTGAAACCGCGACAGATTTTCCCCCCTCGGTCGATACCGATGAACTGCGCTGGGATACGCGCCGCAGTATGCTGCTGCCGCCCGCCGTCGAAACCACCACTTTCCGTAATAACACCACGCAAACGGCTCTGCCAACTCGTGAGTGGAACCTGAATGAGCTAGGTTACAACGTGGGAGGCTCGGGCACCCATTGGGCTGGGATGGCATGGCGTTTTACGCCGTTCGATTTCGAGCCTTACAGCCAGACCGTGAAGCGTTATGGAAAACAGCAGATTGCCAAAGGGGTGATTCTGCAAGACTGGGGAGTGACTTACGACGAGCTGGAACCGTTTTACGATCGCTTTGAAAAGATCGCCGGCGTGTCAGGCAAGGCCGGTAAGCTGAACGGCGAAGTCATTGAAGGCGGCAACCCTTACGAGGGCAACCGCTCAAGCGAATACCCTTTGCCTGCGCTAGAGAGTATGCGTCTAACGGATATTTTTGCCGAAGGCGCGAAGAAGATCGGTTTGAAACCCTTCATGGTTCCCGCTGGCCAGGCGTCACGCGCTTATGTTAACCCACTGGGTGTGCGCATGGGGCCTTGCACCTATTGCGGCTACTGCCTGTATTACGGCTGCGGTAACTTCTCAAAATCCAGCCCTAACGCCTGTGTCATCCCAGCGTTAATGCAACGTGAGAACTTCACGGTGTTAACGGACTCCGCAGTGGTTCGCGTCAATAAAGCGGAAGACGGTAAAACCGCCACCGGCGTGACCTATCTCGATAAGAACAAGAAAGAGTGGGTACAGCCCGCAGACATCGTGATCTTATCCGCCTTCCAGATGCAAAACGTCCGTCTGCTGCTGCTGTCCAAAATTGGGGTGCCTTACAGCCCGGTGACCAAAACCGGCGTGGTAGGGCGTGCCTACAGCTTCCAGACGGTATCGGGTGCAGCGATCCACTTCAAAGATGAAAATCTGAATCAGTATATCGGTGCCGGAGCCCTTTCTTCGCAGGTGGACGACTGGAACGGCGATAACTTTGACCATACCGGTCTGGGCTTTATCGGTGGCGCAGGGATTCTGGTCGTGGCGCGTGGCGCGCGTCCTATCGGCAACGCCGATGCACTGCCGCCGGGCTCGCCACGCTGGGGTAAAGAGTGGAAGAAGGCTTATACCCACGCGTTCCAGAACACCACCTTCATTTTCGGCCAGGGCACCAGCTTCTCGCACGAAGATTACTATCTTGACCTTGATCCTGAGTACAAGGATGACAACGGCAATCCTCTGCTGCGCGTCACCTTCGACTACAACGATAACGATCGCCGTTCAGCGAAATTTATCGAAGAGAAAAGCGTCGAGATCGGTAAAGCCATGGGCGCGGAAATCGTCATCGGCACCAACTCTGCTTCGGGTGCTTACTCGCCGTATAACTTTGCCAGCGACCACACCATTGGCGGTGCGGTGATGGGCAACGATCCGAAAACGTCGGTGCTCAACCGTTATCAGCAGTGTTGGGATGCGCACAACGTGTTTGTGCTGGGGGCGTCTTCCTTCCCAAACAATGCGGGATACAACCCGACGGGCACGATTGGCGCACTGAGTTTGTGGACGGCGAAAGCCATTATTGAACAGTACCTGAAAAACCCAGGTCCGTTGGTGAAGGTGTGAGATGAAGAAAACCAAACTCATTGCGGGCGTAGCGGTGATTGCTGCGGCCGTGGCAGCGGGCATGCTGTGGATGAACGGTGATACCTCCGCGGATGATGTCGCCAGCGACAACGTACTCACCAGCCAACCGCCAACGGCGGCAGACAGTGCCGCAATTGAGCGCGGACGTTATGTGGCGATTGCCAGTGACTGCACGGCTTGTCATACCATGCCGGAAAGCAAACTACCGCTGGCCGGGGGCTACTCCATCAGCACGCCGTTTGGCGGTATTTACGCGAGCAACATCACGCCGGATAGCGAAACCGGTATCGGTAGCTGGACAGAGCGTGATTTCTTCCGCGCCGTGCGTCACGGTAAGGGCAAAGAAGGGGAGCACCTTTATCCTGCGATGCCCTACAACGCTTATGTGAAGCTGACGGATCAGGACATGCACGACCTGTGGATGTACCTGCGCTCGGTTAAGCCAATTCACTATCAGGTGCCGGAAACCAACCTGGGCTTCCCGTATAACATTCGTCTGGCGATGATGGGCTGGAACCTGCTGTTTTTCCGCAACGCAGGTTTCCAGCCAGACAGCAGTAAAAGTGCTGAATGGAACCGAGGCGCTTATCTGGTGGAAGGGCCAGAACACTGTGCCGCCTGCCACACGGCTAAGAACCTGATTGGCGGTGACAGCAGTGATTATCTGCAAGGCGGTAATCTGGGTGAATGGCACGCGCCTGATATCACGCCCAATCCTCATGTTGGCATTGGGAGTTGGTCTGAGCAACAGGTGGTGGATTACCTCAAGCTCGGCAGCAATCATGTGGCGGTCGCTTCAGGCCCGATGGCGGAAGCTGTGACTAACTCCACACAACACTTAACCGACGCTGACTTGCGCGCGATTGCGGTGTATCTCAAGCAGGTTCCTGCCTCAACCACGACGTTGCCGCAGCCGTTGTCGATGGACAATGCGCAAATGAAGATGGGTGAAAATGTCTATTCAGCCAACTGCACTGCCTGCCATAACAGTGACGGTAAAGGGATTCCCAACCTCGCGGCGAGCCTGGCGAATAACCCTGGCCTGTTAGCGGATGATGCCTCTTCCATCATCACGACGGTGCTGCAGGGGGGACGCGGCGCGGTCACAGCAGGCAACCCAACAAGCGGTGCGATGCCTTCGTTTGCCTGGAAGCTTTCGGACGAACAGGTGGCAGCGGTGGCAACCTACCTGCGGAACAGCTGGGGAAATGCGGCAAAACCGGTTCGTGCGGATGAGGTGGCAGACAAGCGAGCCCTGCTGCGCCTGCCTCCGCAGATGGCGGCGCATTAATCAGGTCTGAATCACAGGCCGTCCGCAAGGGCGGCCTGAATCCTTTCGCCAAAACTCTTACCCAAAATGATTTTTAAATTCTGGCAAAATTCACTCGTCGTTCTGGTAAAGCACGAGCGTTTTCCACCCTGTATCGGCGAGGAATTGTTCAGGACTTCTTATGCCATTTATCGTCGCGGCCTTTTTCGTAGGAATGCTTGACTGCAGACCAGGCCACTTTATGTGACACTTCCTCCCGAGAGCTGTCATCCTGACGGTCCTTTTTGTCCTTATACTCATCCCAGGCACTGTTAAATGCTGCCAGATAAATATCCTGCGCATGAGCAGGGAGGACATGCCTGACGCTGTCTGGTAGGGAATCTCGTGATTTATACGGCATTGTTGGCCTCCTTTGATTTGAGACTTAAGCCTGGTTCACTTGTGACAATTTTCAACGTTTATTTAAGTGGATGAGGTTATATAAAATTCACTTCAGAATATTGCTCAGGATTCAGATTGTTGACGTCACAATCATCATTTTTCGTCACATTGAGAATTTATAAGTTGATTATTTCTATCCAACTCAAGTACAGGGGGTTCAGACAAGTCAGCACATGCACTAATGACACTACGGATAGAAGGCTTCTGCCTGGGTTATGAATGATTAAATTTAATCGCAAGAAGATACAGATTTGTCCTGGAAAATGCCTTTAGGTTTACAGCATTGAATTTCCTGCCAGGCTGAATGATTAAACGTAAATATGAGGTTAGAAAATGAAGAACTACACGCTGTCAGCCGCAGTCTTATCCGTCATCCTTTGTGGTGTTTGTTCTTTTGGAGCTTACGCTGGAGTATTTGGATAAAGTGATGAGCCAGCGGTGTTATATGCTCACTTGCTGGCCGAAGCAGCTGCAAATTCGTCTGTACATAAACCGAAACGAGGATTTTATTATTTAACTACCCCTTAGAAAAGATTCCTTAACTTAAACCTCAAGGGGGATAGAACTTACTCGCTTGCCGCCATGTGATTTTAATGCACAGGGCGGCATGGGGTTTAGCGAGAGGATCTGATCATCGAAACAGTATTTCTCTCACCGTAATGTGTCAGAGAGGTCGTTCACCGACCAGAACGGTATGAGGCTGAGTACGTCTGCCAATGCGTCCGAATACAGCAGCCAGCACGCCCTCAATAATCAATACGAAGAAGGTGAACCAGCTGGCTCTGGCGGTTGCGGCGGCGGCTTTCTCTGCGGCTTCACGGGCTGTCTGCTCAGCCTGCTGTTTTAGTTGCTGAAACTGTGCCACGGCTTTTTGATAACTCTCAACCGTCTGGTTAACGATCTGCTCAGCTTCCTGATCGCTCTTACCTGTCCGGGCTTTAATAATGTTTTTGAGCGCATCCCGGTCGGCAGCCTGAAGGGTGTCTGAATGACGATTAATAACCCCACGGATCCAGTTCACGATATCGTTATCCGCATTTTGCGGGTTCTGAGCCGTTTGTTTAGCCTGATCTTGTGCGCTATTTGCCTCACTGTTCACATCCTGCTGAAGCTTATCCGGCTGAAGTTCAGGTTTACCTGTCTGACGGAGGGTGGCCTGTAACTCATTCTGGAGCGAATCTAAATTAATATTATTCTCCTGAAGTTTCTCTTTGGCCATGTTCCCGACAGACGGGGCAACGGCCGAAACACCACTTCCTAGCGCACTTGCTCCGGCACCAAGGATATTAAATGCGCCTCCGATAATCCCAGTTGCCAGTGAAAATGCCAGCCAGAGGGTGATAAGTGTACTGACGCCAAACATCAGTAAACCGTGGAGTGCGCCCTCACGTTGAGCCAGCCTGCCAGCGACGTAACCGCCGGCAATGATGGCGATAAGCATACTGACACCGGTCCATATCAGCGCACCCGTCCCTATATGTTCAAGCGGATTGCGTTCCTGTTGAGGGTCAATGACAGAAGCACCAATCGCAGTGCCGAGTAATCCTAATAAAATATGAACAATAAGCGCGGCGATAACACCCGCAAATACCGCGCTCCATGAGATACGTTTCAGCGGCAGGCCGCCATAAGAATCTGTGACGATTGCACCATCATTTACCCAAGGCTCAGCCATGATATTTCTCCGGTAATTTATGATAATTATCCAACATCACGAAACAGACGTTATGATTTAGCGTAGTCACTAAATAAAAAGCTCACCAAGTTTATTTTGGGGATTGATCTGCATTAAACGAGACGGTTAACAATCTTGTAAGGCGCATCTAACAAAATCTCGATGAGGCGGGATACTTAGAGCGTATATTTCTTTTACTTGACGACTCTTAACATGAAAATAGAGCTAACCTTTACAAGGCGGTTCATCAAAATGCTGTTTACAGTTTCAGTGATGAATTTTGCCATGGATACATAAATGGTTGTTAAATCCTGCATAAATATCTGATGACTCGTTGTGTTTAGGTGTCTGTTATTTCCTCTCCTTCATTTTCTTCTGCTTAGCACCAACCGCCTGGCTTGTGTTTTATGCCATGGCGACCAGACTTATTGGGTTAACCGAGCCCCAAACGCTGAGCGTTTTTAACCGCAAGGAGAAACATATGGGTAAGAAAATAGCTGTCCTGATCACCGATGAATTCGAAGACTCAGAGTTCACCTCACCCGCCGATGCCTATGCCAAAGCCGGCCACGAAGTCGTGACTATTGAGATGCAGGCGGGGAAGGTTGTGAAAGGTAAACAGGGTAAGGCGGAAGTCAAAATCGACAGGGACATCGATCACGTTACTCCTGCAGAATTTGATGCCTTACTTTTGCCTGGCGGTCACTCACCTGACTCACTGCGCGGTGATGATCGTTTCGTGAATTTCACCAAAGAATTTGTTGCCAGCGGCAAACCGGTGTTTGCCATCTGCCATGGACCTCAGTTGCTTATCAGTGCTAATGGTGTGCGCGGCCGCAAGATGACCAGTGTAAAAGCCATCGCTATTGATCTGCGTAATGCAGGTGCTGACTTTTATGACAAAGAAGTCGTTGTGGATGACGATAAACTGGTCACCAGCCGCACGCCGGATGATCTGCCTGCGTTCAATCGGGAAGCGCTGCGCATTCTCAATGCAGCCTGAGAGACATCTTCATCCTGCTATTTGTCAGGTGGCCGCTTTACAGAGCGGTCACATCCCTTCCGAAGCAGACTGGTTAATACCGGCCAACGTTTGCCAGATAAATCTTTCTCAGAGTTTAGCGCTTCAATGCGAACCAATGCTTTGAATGATGGGGGAAACCCGACAACTTTTTGCTAACTCTCCTCACGAATTGCATGAATAAAGAGGGATGAAAACGATGAGCATCAAGACCAGCGATTTTTTTGTTCAGCGCCTAAAAGAGTGGGGCGTGACGCGCATTTACGGTTACCCGGGGGATGGAATCAATGGGGTGCTGGGTGCGATACAGCGCGCGAATGAGAAAGGGGAAGGCATTGAATTTATTCAGGTGCGCCATGAAGAAATGGCGGCCTTCATGGCGGCGGGTCATGCAAAATTTACCGGTGAACTGGGCGTTTGCCTTTCAACGGGTGGGCCAGGTGCTACGCATCTCCTGACAGGGCTTTACGATGCGAAAATGGATCATGCGCCGGTGCTGGCCATTGCCGGACAGGCCGAGGCAACGGCAAGAGGCGCAAGCTATCAGCAGGAGATGAACCTTGATCGCGTGTTTGCGGATGTGGCGAATTTTGTGCAGGAAGCGGCCGCACCGGCTCAGGTTCGACATCTCGTCGATCGTGGCGTGCGTATCGCCAAAGCGCAAAACGGCGTTGCTGTGCTGATCATCCCAAAAGATATTCAGGATGAAGAGTGGCAGTCACCGCCACATCTGCACGGGTTTACCCATTCAGGCAGTGGCTATCAGCGTCCCAAAATTACCCCTTATGAAGCCGATTTGCAGCGCGCCGCCGATGTGCTCAATGCGGGGAATAAAGTGGCGATCCTCATCGGCTCTGGCGCACGCGGCGCGGCGGTTGAAGTCGTCCAGGCGGCAAATCAACTGGGTGCTGGCGTCGCCAAAGCGTTACTGGGCAAAGATGTCCTGCCCGACGACGCCCCTTTTGTGACCGGCTCGATAGGCCTGCTGGGCACTAAACCTTCCTGGGAGTTGATGCAGCACTGCGACACGCTGCTGATGATTGGCAGCGGTTTTCCCTGGACGGAGTTCCTGCCAAAAGAAGGGCAGGCACGTGCCGTGCAAATCGATATCGATCCGGCCATGCTCGGCTTACGCTACCCCTGTGAGGTGAATCTTCACGGCGATGCTGCTGAAACCCTGCGTGCACTCCTGCCTTTACTGGATCACAAAGAGGACCGCAGCTGGCAGGAAGAGATTGCGGTGCAGGTTCAGGACTGGTGGAAGCAGATGGAAGAGCGAGCGCTGGCACCAGCCAATCCCGTTAATCCCCAGCGGGTGGTGTGGGAGATGTCTCCGCAGCTGCCGGATAACGCTATCGTCACTTCTGATTCCGGATCCTGTGCAAACTGGTTTGCGCGCGATTATCGCGTGAAACAGGGACAACGGGCCACACTGTCAGGCGGGTTGGCCTGCATGGGCGCAGCCGTTCCTTATGCGATCGCGGCCAAATTTGCGCACCCTGAACGTCCGGTTGTTGCGCTGGTGGGGGATGGTGCCATGCAGATGAACAACATGGCAGAGCTGATAACCATCCAGAAATACTGGCAGCAGTGGGCGGATGGCCGTTTGATTGTCTGCGTGTTCAATAATCAAGATCTGAATCAAGTAACCTGGGAGCAGCGCGTCATGGAGGGCAATCCCCGCTTCGAAGCCACGCAGCAACTGCCTGATGTGAAGTATGCTGAGTTTGCTGAATCACTGGGGCTGGTGGGCATTTATGTCGACAACCCGGAACAGCTGGCCAGCGCCTGGCAACGTGCGTTAAGCGCAGATCGCCCCGTATTGCTGGAGGTCAAAACTGACCCGGAAGTGGCTCCGCTCCCACCGCATATCACCTTTAAACAGGCTAAAGCCTTTATGTCATCGATGGCAAAAGGCGATCATGGCACCTCGCAGATACTCAAAGACACGGCTAGCCAGCTGTTTTCTAAAAAAAGGTAACGAAAGGCGGTCCGGAAAGAGGGCCGCATCTTCACAAGTCAACGACGAACGCAATATCGGAGGAACAGGTATGACGACAGTCACCGGGACCAATGAACTTGCTCTGATAGACAGATACTGGCGCGCGGCAAATTACCTCTCTGTGGGACAAATCTATCTCATGGAAAATCCGCTTCTGCGGGAACCCCTGAAGCCAGAACATATCAAACCTCGTTTACTGGGGCACTGGGGAACCACGCCGGGCCTGAACTTTATCTATGCTCACCTCAACCGCATTATTCGCCAGCGGACCGTGATCTCCTTTACGTCTGCGGGCCCGGACATGGTGGCCCCGGCATGGTGGCTAACAGCTGGCTGGAAGGCAGCTATAGCGAAATTTATCCTCACGTCAGTGAAGACGAAGAGGGAATGCAGAGGCTGTTTAAACAGTTTTCTTTCCCGGGCGGGATACCGAGCCACGCTGCCCCTGAAACGCCGGGCTCGATTAATGAAGGGGGCGAACTTGGCTATTCGCTGTCGCATGCGTTTGGCGCGGCCTTCGACAACCCTGAACTGGTTGTACCCTGTGTCATCGGTGACGGTGAAGCGGAGACGGGGCCACTGGCTGCCAGCTGGCACGGCATTAAATTTCTGAATGCCCAACGAGACGGTGCGGTGCTGCCAATTCTCCATCTCAACGGTTATAAAATCGCAAACCCTACGTTGCTGGGACGCAGCAGTGATGAAGATCTTCAGCAGCTATTTAGTGGCTATGGATATACCCCGCTCTTTGTCAGCGGCCACGAGCCGCTTGCCATGCATCAGCAGATGGCCACCGCGCTGGACACGGCGTTTGACATCATCGCTGATATCCAGCACCAGGCGCGCAGCGGTAATGCAACTGATGCTGTGCCACGCTGGCCCATGATTATTCTGCGCAGCCCGAAAGGATGGACCGGCCCGCGTGAGGTGGATGGCAAAAAAGTGGAGGGATTCTGGCGAGCCCATCAGGTACCTGTTTCCGCTTGCCGTGAGGATGATGGCCATCGCCAGATCCTTGAACAATGGCTGCGCAGCTATCAGCCGCAGGAACTGTTTGAGCCAAGCGGAGCGCTTGCACCTGAATTGCGCGCGCTTGCCCCGAAGGGTAATAAGCGTATGGGTGCAACCCCCCTATGCCAACGGGGGAAGGCTGCGCCGTAAACTGATTACGCCAGATATTCACGACTTTGCGCTCGAGACCGGTCAGCCCGGCAGCACACAGGGACAGGCCACCGAACAGTTTGGCCGTTACCTGAGTGCAGTCTTCCAAAAGAATCTTGATAACTTCCGCCTGTTAGGCCCGGATGAAACGGCATCCAACCGTCTGTCACCCGTGTTTGACGTCACCTCCCGCACCTGGATGGAACCCATCAAGGATTATGATGAACAGCTGTCACGTGACGGTCGTGTCATGGAGATCCTCAGTGAGCATCAGTGTCAGGGCTGGCTGGAGGGCTATCTGCTAACAGGGCGTCACGGGCTGTTTAACTGCTATGAAGCCTTTATTCATATCGTCGATTCGATGTTTAACCAGCACGCTAAATGGCTGAAGGTCACCCGCAAGCTGGGCTGGCGACAGCCGATCTCCTCGCTGAACTATCTGTTGTCGTCCCACGTCTGGCGTCAGGATCACAATGGCTACAGCCATCAGGATCCGGGATTTATTGATCATGTCGCGAACAAGAAAGCCGACATAGTGCGCATATACCTGCCACCCGATGCTAATACGCTGCTGTGGGTCGGGGACCACTGCCTGCGAACATGGGACCGGATCAATGTCATTGTTGCAGGTAAACAACCTTCACCCCAGTGGCTGGATGTAGAGAGTGCCATTGCTCACTGTGAGGCGGGTATGAGTATATGGAAATGGGCGAGTTGTGAGGGTGAACCAGACGTTGTCATGGCCTGTGCGGGGGACGTGCCTACGATGGAAACCCTGGCGGCAGTAGATTTACTGAGGGGCTATCTGCCGGAATTGCGTATCAGAGTCGTCAATGTGGTGGATTTACTGGCGTTGCAGACGCAGGAGCAGCATCCGCATGGCAAACCTGAGCAGGAATTTGATGCGCTGTTCACTACAGATAAACCCGTGATCTTTGCCTTCCACGGTTACCCGAGTCTCATTCATCGACTGACGTATCAGCGTAATAATTACGGCAACTTCCATGTTCATGGCTTCAATGAAGAGGGCACCACCACCACGCCATTCGATATGACGGTGCTGAATGAACTGGATCGTTATCATCTGGCGCAGTCGGCCATTTTGCACGTGCCGGGTTTATCTGAGCGTCATCCGGAACTCCTCGATGATCTGCAGGAGCGAATCGCTGAGCACCATCGTTATGTCAGAGAGCATGGCGAGGATATGCCTGAAGTGCGCAACTGGGTTTGGGGCGGATGAAGTCGTTTACACGGGGTCATTGGGCCAAATGAAAGCGGGTATGTAATTTACGGGGATGAACCTACCCCTGGACGGCGAACGAACCGCATCAAATGCTTAATCGAAACAGGCCCAATAAACCAGGGAATGCAAATTAGCGATCCTCAATTTAAAATGGTCAACACGTTGTTTGGATGACGTTATATTTCGGCCGGAATACAGAATATCTGCCATGCTAATCTATTCTTAAATATTATGATTAAGCGGGGCGGGGAAGCATTTATCAGATATTTACTGCGATTTACAAATAACATATATGAAAAAGGCTAAGCTAAATATCATGTGTTAGCAAATCAGTAGCATGAGTTGCCACAACGATTTTCCCTGGTGTTGTCACTATCATATGACCCCCGCTTCGGCGGGTTTTTTTTACTTAAGAACAGTAAAGGGAAGTATGGGAGTGCATAAAAGGCTGCCTGAAGCCGCTTCGAATGCCCGACATACGTATGAGGACGAAGATAATCCAGCTAGTAATAATCCGAATGAGAATAGTAAGATCCCTCATAAGCGTGATGATAACCAAGGCCATAAGAAAAAAATTAATAGCTGATTGAATACGCAGTCACTATGCAGGGGTATACGCTTCTTAAAATCATTCTATCAATTTATAAATAATGATATAAGCTGCGAAAAATTAAGAGCTGTGCCAGTCAAAGTGCGGCTTTTTTCATCCTTAATGACTCTTCGCGCTTAATAAGGGTGCCTTGCCCATCGAACCCACCCTTTAAAGTGATTTTAGAAAAAAGTCATTGTGCTGGCGAGCCTGCACTGGGCACAATTTCATATGCGGCAGAGTTGGCTAGTACCGCCGGCATAGAGGTGCATTAAAAAATGATGGCAAAGACAACAAAATTAGCCACTGCTGAGACTTTCATGAAGAACTTGATGGGGCATCTTAACCTTCCAGGACTCTTTCTCATCACCGGGCATCATTAATATCGCCACATATCAAATACCCGTCACGCTTGCCGGGATAAAATCAGGATTGTGGCTGGCCAATTGGGCCCTGACCTTGTGGGCCGCCCGGCACGGATTGCTGGCTTGGTGCGTGAGGGCGACCATCCGGGCCTACTGCAGGACCGGGTTCCTGACAGCCCGCCAGTGCCATCAGACTCGCAATGACAAACATTCCACCTAAAAAGCTCTCCATAACACCCCCCTCATTAATCCAGGCAACCCAATGTTGCTTTCCAAGCCTGGTCATATCTGCGGGCATTTGAAAGCGAAGCCGTAAAACTAAATACGCTTTACTACCAATGAGTTCTGATAAAACGGCCTTAACGCACTTGCTCACTCTCAGAGACTGCGATTACTGTATGTATATACAGTTTGATTTTGGGAGGGCACCGATATGCCCCGTGACTATGAAATCATGATTGCCTTCAGGCAGGCGGTAAAACGCGATGCCGCTGGTCGTTACACCATCAGCACACTCGATTTTGTGAAAGAGCTGGATCGTCTGAACTGGCGCTACTCCCTACGCGCCGCCAACAAATGGATAGAGATGCACACAACGACTTTCCGGGACATCTCGACAAGTGAGGGGGAGGACCGCATGTTTCAGGTCTTTAATCCGAATGGAAGGAATTGAGCAACGTGTGCCACGCTCAATTGGGTACACCCCGTAGCAGGCAATTGATTATGCGTTATTCAATGGGACTAAATTGTGAACAGCAAGACATTAATTCCCCTATCTTGCTGAAATAAATGAAAAATCCAGATCAATATAATTACAAAATTAAAAACCGTGACGCATGTCACATAAAAGAAAATCCAATAATTTTGTACAGCTTGTATTAGTTTTGTACAACTTCAAAAATTTCCCTTTTAAAAGCAATTGAATATAAGCGTAACGGGTAACTTATTGTTTTAAAACAAAAACAAGCGAAGCGGTAAACATGTATTTTAAATGTGGTTTTATCAAAAATTTCAGCCATATTATTTCTTGTTGGGAACGTTAGCACGCTAAATATTCGACTGATATATAAGGGGGAGACATGCCATCAAAAAGAGGTGGAGCCGGTAATTTTGCTGAAGATGCGGACCGCGCGCGTGAGGCCGGGCGTAAAGGAGGAAGCGCAAGCGGGGGGAATTTCAAAAATTGTCCTGATCGCGCAGTCGAGGCCGGTCGCAAGGGCGGACAAATCAGCCGCAGGCGCAAACCGGTAATCGAGGGAAGTTAATCCGCCAGACAGTCGGCCGGTTAGAATCATTCCGGCCTTGCTTTGAAAAAAGAAACAGGAGGAAGTATGAGGTTCTCATCCATCCTTGCATCCAGACATTTTGCTGAACAAGTTAATACGTTACTGAGCAGAAGAGGCGGAACATGTCACTGTGCAGATCCTGTTGGCACCCATGGCACACCTCAAAGTACTTGCGTAAATCTCTATAAAATTATCTGTGTAGAGGATGACACGGTAAAAGCAACGGATTCACCAGAGGTCAGACACAAAAAGCGTTCAGGTAACCGGCCTGTAAGATAAGTTGGTGGATGCCTGATTATTAAGCGGCTCAGATAACAATTCTGTTGAGGAACACCCAGACGTCCTGTCCTTTTACGTCCTTTTGACGCATGCTTTAATCTCATCTCCTGGGCTTTGCCTGGGCCATTCCCCCTCTGACAAGGGGCAATTATGAAATCTCAAAGGTCAAAAACCTGTCGCGCACCGAGTTGCGCGGTGACTGACACTTCTGATCTGATGTCGCTTCCGACACCTGAATCTTCCCGTGCTTCCTTCGTGAATCATTCATCGATTCGCAGATGAAGCCTAATGTCTGTTTTTTCTGAGACTGGACGAACACCAATTTCGTGGGGGTGAGCAAATGGAACAGGGTTTTTACTGGGTCCAGAAGGGTGAGACGCAACCTGAAGTCTGGTACTTCGCCGATGGTGAAGGGGGAGGATGGTTCAAGCCAAGCCGTAGTCTGCCCGTTCACCCTGATGATTTTATCGAGCAGGGGTACAATGTCATCAGTGATCGCCTCGAGCCCCCGGCAGAGTAATGACATCACCTGTACGACATACCTCCCCCTGGCTGAGGGAGTCGTATGGAAACGAGGCATTGCCATTAAAAAATGCCCCCACATGACGGCCTGCAAGCGGTAGCGAGGAACGTATCTCTCCTGTATACGCAACCCGAGTGCTTTAATCTGTTTCAGGTCCTGCTTTCGGCTACATGAAACGAGTTACAGGTATTTAGTAAAACTAGATCGAGATGCACCAGAAAACATTCAGGGATGACTGCTGTGGGGATGAGTAATCTCTCAAGGTATTCAATCCCAACGGGTGCTGAGAAATCATCCTGATAACTGTCGGTAGGGGCTAGGGGCTCATCGCCAGCAAAAAAAAGCATGAACCAGACGTGAGCCCGGTTCATGCAGATTGCTGACTACTCAGTTTTCTTTTTATTTGCCCGCTCTGATGCGTCGAGTCACCAGGGCGTGGGTCCCCACTGGGTTTGTACCAGAAACACAATCACCAGAACCAGTAAAGTGGTGACGGCCGGTATGATCAGGTATCGCATGTTCAATCTCCTGTCTGTCTGACCACGAGAATTTGAAACGATGAAAAACCCGCCCTTATTCATCGCCTACCGTTCAATGGTATCGGCGGTTTAGCGATGGATACTTATGTCGTGTTAAGGCCTGCAAAGCGCCGGGCTAAGCGCTTTAAAACGAGTTCAGATATTCCGGTAAACCTATCGCTAACAACGCAATGGCCACGATATTCAGTACAATAACGAATCTTGGTGAAACATCCATAAGTCACCTCAGGTAAACGAGCGGCATCCAGCAAGACACGACGTCGGGCTGCTGGCCAGTTGGTCATCGCTGAAATCACCGACACTGCCGTGCTGATAATTCACCTGCCAGGCACGCAGCATGTATCCCCGCGTTAACGCACAGGCATTTTGCTCATTAAGCGTAGTGCAGGTCTTCACAGACCAAAAGCGTAGCCGTATAGCGAAGTCACAGGTTTTTTTACAGGGTGCGGAAATTGACGGGCAGCCTCACAGCTAAACGCCACTCAAACGAGCAGTTGGTTTTCAACCGCGCGTTTCAGGGGAAAGGTAAGCTAAAAAAAGCCCGCTCAGGGCGGGCAAAAAAGCAGTGGCTAAGGAATGTCTCTCTCGTATGAAACGCATCCTGTGTGCTGTGCTGCCAGTCAACGACTGACCCCCATACCTTAGACTATTAATTACTGTGTGGTAGGATGTGTTAACAAAAGCGATAAAATTCCAGTAATTTCCAGTAAGTTATATGAATTGACGATTTATAAACTAAATTTCAGAGAGTTAACCGAAGCGGCAAGAGATTGCTGCTGATTATCTCTGGTTTATGTCGGCCTGAATAATGCTCAAATCTAAAACGCCTGCGCTTATGGCAACCGGTCCGGTCAAACTTAAATGCCGCGCCCACCTCAGATTAATTCCCCTTTACCCACAACACGTTTGTAAAAAGTCTTCCTGCCGGGCTTGATCGATTGTGCTGTTTAAGATTGCTGATTATATATACAGTTTCAATCAGGGCTATCATCATGGAGTTTTTCAGACCTGCGGAAATCCGCGACATTCTTGAGTTGCCGCTTTTCATTGCCAGAGTTCCGTGTGGTTTTCCGTCGCCGGCTCAGGACTACGTTGAGCAGCGGCTGGACCTTAATAATCTACTGGTCAGCCATCCAAGTTCGACTTACTTCATCCGGGTCAGCGGTGACTCCTTGATCGAGGGTGGTATTAACGATGGCGACATGCTGGTGGTGATCAGCTCAGTCACCGCGGAGCATGGGATATCATCGTGTCCGCCATCTCCGGCGAGTTTACGGTCAAGCAGCTGATGACGAGACCTTCCCTGCACCTGAAACCGATGAACGCCGCGCACGCCATTATCCCGATCCCCGATGCCGATCAGTTTGAAATCTTCGGCGTGGTCCGGCACTCCATTCAGACGATGGGCCGTTAATGTTTGCCCTGGTGGATGTGAACTCATTCTATGCCAGCTGCGATACGGTGTTCCGGCCTGATCTGCGCGGTAAGCCGGTATCTGGTCGAGTCAAGAGGGCGATGCTGCATTGTGGATGAACTCCGGCGGCCGGGTAACGGTAGCACCGTGCTTCTGAAGGTGGCGGGGAGGCTGGAATGGGGTGTGAAGATGTTTCATCCAAACCGTATCCTGACTGAAGACGGGCTGCTTCTTGAGGATGATTTGCTTGAGGATGTGATCGTTGTGGGGCTGGTGACGCATGAAGTGAGCGCTTTGAACGTGTCGGATTCTTCACCCGTTTGAACTTCATCGGGCAAAAAAAGGCCCGCATCGGCGGGCGAAATTCGTTACATGGGATAATCTCCATATAAGTTATGACGTTAGGTATATTTGAAAGTTCATATTTTCCGACTAACTTTGTACTTAAACCAAACCGGCGTTTTCTTTACTTGATATGAACGAAATGAATTCAAATCGCGCAGGAATGATTGGATGTGCCATCGGATCGGCTGTAGTCGAACTGGCAGCAAAAGGAGTACCGCTTAGCAGGGTGAGTATCATCATTGAACTTGAACGCATCGCTGCGGGGTCATCAGACCTGCAGGTAAAGGCGTTTGCATTAGATGCCGCAAAGTTGCTAAGGGCGGGCGGCGATGAAATTAACGCTTAGCCTTTGTCTATTGAAGCTGTAGTGAAATGAAAGCATTCCGGCCCCTGCAGAAACCTTAGCTGAGGCCTTGAACTGTCTGTTAAGGTTCGTCGATTCGGGTAACTTTAAGGTGCGCGCTTTCGCTTTTACCGTAGACTTTCCCGCTTACGCGGACCTTGTCTTCTGCACTGTACGTTTTGCCTTTGAAAGTGCTGGCCGGAGCATCGATGTTGACCGTGCCTGAGCTGTCACGGAACTGATAAGTGTCGCCTTTGATCTTTTTGACGATATAGCCCTCAAGCGTGACATAGCCCCCCTGACGAAAATCTTTGATCAGCGTAACCGGTGTTTCTGCCGTATCTTCCGACCCCTTATACCCGGCATCTTCCTTATTCTGAGGTGGGGGCGTCTTACCGGCTTCATATCCTCCCGTTTCGGCATATGCACCGACGCTCAGAGGTAACATCACTGCAATCCAGGCGACCTTATTCATTTCATTCTCCATTGATGTGTCTTCAGGTGTAAGCCTGGCACAGCGCCTGGGAAGTAAACGGAACGGGTGTGAAATAAATCTAAACCTGAGCGTGGTGCATCTGGTTATAAGAACTCTTATCTCAAAATTTCTGGTAAGGAATGAACACAGGATCGGCGTTTTTGGCGACGATATCCCGCTTAATCTAAGCGGGAGCGTTTTCTCGAAATGACTTACAGCCCCAGATCTGACAGGCCAGGATGATCGTCCGGACGACGGCCCAGCGGCCAAAAGTACTTACGCTCGCTCTCTTTGATTGGCATGTCGTTGATGCAGGCGAAACGACGCTCCATCAATCC
Source organism: Candidatus Pantoea communis (assembly GCF_011752685.1). NCBI lineage: Bacteria > Pseudomonadati > Pseudomonadota > Gammaproteobacteria > Enterobacterales > Erwiniaceae > Pantoea > Candidatus Pantoea communis. The sequence goes on along the minus strand of NZ_VWXC01000032.1, from coordinate 5,612 downwards.
ATCAGCGCCAAACTCCCAGTTTTCGTTTCCGTAGGAGCGGAACCAATTGCCGGAGTCATCGTGCCATTCGTAAGCATAGCGGACGGCGATGCGGTTACCGCCAAATGCCCATAGTTCCTTAATCAGGCGGTATTCGTGCTCTTTCTTCCATTTACGGTCGAGGAAGCTCTGCGCTTCTTCACGATTGTTGGCGAACTCGGCGCGGTTACGCCATTTGGTGTCCAGTGAGTAAGCCAGAGCCACTTTTGCAGCATCGCGACTATTCCAGCCGTCTTCAGCCAGACGGACTTTCTCGATGGCCGTTTCCAGTGTGAAAGGCGGGAGCGGTGGACGAACTTGTGAATCAGTCATGGTAAAACTCCTGTAAATTTAGTTTCAGTCTAAAGATCGATCTCGTGACTTAGGACTCAGTGAGGGACCTGTTCCAGCAAAAACTTCGCTACTTTTGATGCCTTGACCAGAAGGCTCACATCGGTGGCACCAATACCGTTCTGATAAGAGACCTTTCAACAAATTCAGGGATTCCCCTTTGGTATCGCGCGGCGTCATGTCTGTGATTTAAAGGTAGAACGATCGTTCTACCTCGTCAATGATTTTTTCTGAAATGAATGCCGGGAGCAGAGAATATTCGGCATTAAAATCGAAATAAGATATTGTTTTAATTGGTTTTAAATTAACTGAAATTCGCCCGTTTCAGGTCTGAACAGGGAAGAGTAAGGGAACAAAATGTCGCTTATGAATGCGCCAGGGAAGTGCCCGATAGACTCAAACGGCGATAAGAAGAAACACCATCGAGCTATGGGTTATCCGTAGAAAATTAACTATCCCGTTGCAGAAGATGACTTTGACTGTTGACTGTATGTGCGGCGCGAACGTCCGGGCAGGCGGTGTGGTGACATCGCTGTTGTGTATGATGATGGCTGCGGGTATACGCACAGATTGAAGGCGAGGCCATTTATCGGTTCCGCCTGTCTGAAGATAAATCGAATTCAAAAACGCATTTAAATCTTCATTCAGGGGAAAAGCGTTTGCGATCCTCAGGGCCGGGAGGAGGCTCGTTCCAGCATGAGTTTCGCGATGTCCTGAGCGTTGTCGGCAGCACTCCCGTCCCCCATGACGTATGACATGGTGATCGCGCCTTCCAGCAGGATCAGCAACTGTCGAGCCAAATCATCCGGATGCTCAACGTTCAACTGTTCGGCAAGCTCCAGAGCGTAATCCAGCAACTTCTGTTTATGCATCTTGGCTATCTGACGCACAGGGTCTTCAGGATCGCCAACCTCACCCGCCGTGTTGATAAACGCGCAACCCCGGAATCCGTCGGACTCGAACCAGCTCTTCAGAACAGTGAACATATTCAGGATACGCTCTTGAGGAGTCTTGCCTTTGTCAGACTCTGTTCTGAACCATTGCATCCACCGTTCGTCGCGCTCTGTTAACGCGGCGGAAGCCACGTCTTCCTTGTTCGCGAAATGGCGGTAAATACTCTTTCTGGCGACACCAGAGGTCTTGACCAAAAGGTCCATGCCCATAGCGTGGATACCGTTCTGGTAGATGAGCTCTTCGGCGGTTTTCAGGATTTTATCCCGTGTATCAGTTGTTTTTTTGATCATGGGTTAAAAGTAGAATTATCGTTCTACCACGTCAACGCTTTTATCAAAGAGCCTGTAAAAAAGTCATGCGATCCTTGCGAAAGCTGGAAGAACCCGAAGGAACGGACGTTGATCGGAAGGCTTTGCAGATACCCGTCAGTATGAATGAGGGAGAGGGAAAGTCTTTTTAGTGAATAGCTATTTCATCCCCTCACCGACAACAAGGTCATTGCCCCTCCACTTTCGTAATTAACTTAATCATCACCAATCTTAATTTTGACTAAGGTGTACAACTTGAATCTTCGTGTACAAATATGTTGGTTAATTCGTGTTTAGTTATTTATTCTGGGATCTAAATTGATCATTAATATATATAGGAAAAGTTCTCGATAAGCGAAGCGGCAAATGATGTACGATTGATCAAGAAATGATCGATTTTTTGTTGTTAGCGATGGGAATAACCCTCCTGACGTAGCGAATTATGCATTTAAGCGAAGCGCTAATACACGTCAGGAGAGTGTTGTGATGAAGGCTAGCGAACGTAACCCAGTGTTGAATTATTGATAGTGTTATTTCCGGCGGCTGATCTTTCCTCCCTTCCGGCCTGCTTCAACGGCGCGGTTCGGATCGTTTTTAAAATTGCCGCCACTTACCTGACCGCCTTTGCGGCCTGCTTCAGCGGCACGCTCCTTGTCCTCGGCGAAGTTCCCTGTGCCCCCACGACGTTGCGTCTTTTTCTCTTCCTCTTCAGGATGCTTGTTAGGGTCCGTCATGCGTTCTCCTCATTATATTTGTACCAACATAAAGCAAAAATAAATGTAGCGTTGTTTTTACCATAATCAAGTCAGGATTAATCTTAAGTTTTATTATTTTGCGGACTGTTTGTTTAAGGATAAGTCGATTTTTGTTTATAAGCGGATGAAACTCACTTGAATGATGATTGTTAGCGCACTTTAGATGTTGAGTAAAGAGTGTTGTGAGGGTAAATATAAGCGAAGCGGCAAAGTGGTGATATTAATCCTCCCTCTCAGTTCTGCGCCGATTGGCTTGCGTAGAAGGGCTTACTTGCTACGTTTAATTAAGATGATTGTTAGTCCGTTAATTAACGCTTCGCTTATTTCCAGATAATTCCATTAGCGACGGCGTTGAGGCGGTTAGCTTGCTAAGCAACTGCATACCATCCCCAAAGGTAGTTCATTAAAAGCACATCAACCAGGAGTGAATGAATGACGAGGGAATCTGTTTATCTGGATTGGCTACGTGATGCACATGCGATGGAGAAGCACGGTGAAACGTTATTAAAACAAGCGATGGAGCGTCTCGACAGTGATTCTTCCATCGGAAGTCACATCGCGCATTATCTTGCGCAATCACGCGCACAGCAGTTGCAGGTGAAAGAGGTTCTGAAATGCCATGACGATAGTTGGTCGGCATTGAAAGAGGCATTAGGCCGCCTGTCTGTGGTGGGGCAGGCAGCAAGCGATATGCTGCGTGTTGAGCAGGACGCACGGATGGCCGTCAGCGTCTATGTCTTTTGTAGTTATAAAGTTGCGACTTACACCACGTTAATTGCCGCCGCCAGACAGGCTGATGACACTGAAGGCGCGGACATTTTTCAGCGGATCTTGCAACAGGAAGCGCAAATGGCGGCCAAACTGCTTGCGGACTTGCCTGAAGCAGCGAATCAATCGATAGACTCGCTGGCTGAAAGTGAAGCATCAAGCGCGGTGTAGTGTTTTCTGCGGGCAGCTTGCTGGCTGCCCGCAGAGAAAATAGCCAACATTATTAATGATTGCACGTTAACGGCAATTGCATAAACTGCAGTAAAAAGCCGCTACGTTTATCTAAACGGAGGATCAAGCGCTACACACTCAGTTTAATAAGTAAAGCACACTGATCACTCAGGTGACTATTATTGCCAACAATTTAATATAACTGATCAAATTGTTTAATTGCGCAATTCCACAGGAAGTGAATTGTTTTGCACGAGTAAGTTATATTTAAGTAAAAGCATTAAGGTTAGTGAGCATGCTGACGATAACAGCAGGGATGCTGCCGATGAGAACGCGGAGCGTCTCCATTTCTTTGTTTTAATAACACCTGAATTTCATGACTCACTAATAAAAATCATTGAGGTTTCTAAATGGACATAGTTCAAGGATTTTCACGTAATATTAAATTGCGCAGCAAACTCATTATTTCTTCTCTCATCAATATCGGTATGCTGCTTTTGGTCGCGGTACTGGGTTTAAATTCGCTGTTTATGGCACAAACCGGCGTCAACGGCATGATGAAAGATGATTACCCAACCATTGCGTTGGGCAATCAGTTAATCAATGAGATTAACACTACCATTCAGCGACAGGCTTTGTTGCTCAGTCCAATCAATGCGGAGCGCCGCAGCGCCATCATGAATGAGCTTCAGGGGGCAACCGGGCAAATTACGGAGATTTATCGTCAACTCCATGCACTGTCAACAGATGACGATTCCATTGCTTATCTCAAAATTTTGGATGATAAACGCAAAGCTTATTTAGAAGGCCGTAATGAATTTTTGCAACTCGCTAGTCAGGATCCTAATAAAGCGCTGGATTATTATCTGACAGCATTGGCGAGTAAACAAAAGGATTATACGGGTGAAGTGCAGCGTTTTATTGCACTGCAAGAGCAGCAGATGAATGGTTCCTACACACACTTTATGGATTCCTATCACACCACTAAAATTTCAATGGTGGTGATATTTATTGCGGCGGTTATTCTCTCTGCGTTGATTGGCTGGATTATTATCCAATCCATTACTGTGCCATTAAAAAACGTGATTGCGTTTCTTGGCCGTGTTGCTGATGGCGATCTCAGTACGAGTTTCAATGAAAAACGTAAAGACGAAATGGGGCAGTTAATAAACGCCATTCAGCAGATGCAGGATAAAATGTCGACCATTGTCAGTCATATTCGTATCAGCGCAGAGCAAATCTCAGGAGGTGCCAGCGAAATTATGTCGGGTACACATGATTTGGCCGCGCGCACTGAAGAACAAGCCAGTTCGGTTGAACAAACCGCAGCATCGGTTGAAGAATTCACTGCCACCATTAGCAACACGCGCAATAACACCCACTTTGCTGCCGATCTGTCTGAAAAGGCGGAAAGCGCCGTGGGGCAGAACGCCACTATGATGAACAACGTGTCGACCAAAATGGCTGAGATCCATGATTCAGCCGGTCGCATGGCAGACATTATCAATCTGATTGATTCGATTGCTTTCCAGACCAATATCCTGGCGCTCAATGCGGCTGTTGAGGCGGCACGAGCAGGGGAGCACGGTCGCGGTTTTGCGGTAGTCGCGCAGGAAGTGCGCGCGCTGGCGCAAAAAACCGCCACCTCATCGCATGAGATTCGCCATCTGATTGAGGAGTCTTCCACGCGCATCGTTGATGGCCGTGACATGGTAGCGGATGCCAACAAACTGATGTCGGAAATGATGAACAACGTGGTGAACATGAAGGAAGTGCTGTCACAGATTAACCAGGCCAGCACCGAACAGGCCGATGGGATCAGTCAGATCAACACTGCTATCAGCCAAATTGACATCACGACACAACAAAATGCCTCGCTGGTGGAGCAATCCCTGGCTGCTTCCGCCATGCTCAGCGAGCAAGCGGCAAACATGGTGAACAGCGTCAGTGTGTTTACCCTGCGTCAGAGCGCATAACCATAAGTGACAGGCGGTGTTAAGGCCGCCATTACTCCAAATTCTTGCTATTTAACACGGGCACCTGATCAAGCAACCATTGAAGCAATAGCTTGATGTTGGGCGCTTCCAGCCGGCTTTTCGGCCACACCAGATAATAACCGTCTCCTGTCGCCACCGGCTGGTTAAATGGCAGCACCAGTAAGTAATGCTTGTCAGTTAAGATCTTAATGGAGGCCGCAACGGATAACGTTGTGGCCTCTTTTTTACCGCCCTTGGGTAATGCCGCACTCTTCTTTCCGGCAGCACCAGCCCTGGAGCCATCGCCATTA
>NZ_VWXC01000031.1:0-58342 GCF_011752685.1 Candidatus Pantoea communis | reverse complement strand
ATCGTAACGAGAGACGATATCAAGGGCCTGACTGAGCTGCATAAAAAAATCCGGAAACGAAGCGTTTCCGGATTCTTACACAGCCACTGGATCGTTCAACTGATCCTTAACTGATCGGCATTAGGCATTTATGCCGGTTTTAATGAATTGCTGAATGCTTACAGAATTTCCAGCAGCTCGACTTCGAACACCAGGGTGCTGAATGGCGGGATGGATGCGCCAGCACCGCGTTCGCCGTAGGCGAGGTTTTGTGGAATCACTAATTCCCACTTAGAACCCACTGGCATCAGGGTCAGCGCTTCAATCCAGCCAGCGATTACGCCGCTTACCGGGAATTCAGCCGGTTCGCCACGTGCCACTGAGCTATCAAACACTGTACCGTCGATCAGCTTGCCAGTGTAGTGCACACGAACACGATCCTGACGCGATGGGATTGGGCCATCGCCTTGAGTGATCACGCTGAACTGCAGACCAGATTCAGTGCTGCTCACGCCTTCACGCTGCGCATTCTGCTCCAGGAATTTATGGCCTTCAGCCGCCATGGCTTCCACACGCTCACGGCGAACGCCTTCTGCACGTTCGTGCACTTCACGCAGCGCGCGATGTACCACATCAACAGGCACAGCCGGTGAGTTCCCTTCCAGCGCATCGCGCAGACCTGCGAGCAGTGCTTCCGGCTGCAGACCCTGCAGTCCAGATTCCTGCAGCTGCTGGCCGACCTGTAAACCGATACCGTAACTTGCTTGTGATTCGACGCTGTCGAATGAAGGGGTGGTCATCTTGATTCCTTAATCCCGGAGAAAATAGAAACGGCAGCATAACAGCGCAGGCGGCTGGCGTAAAATCTGCAGCGCCGCAGATGACATTTCTCAGCGAAAGAGAAACAATACGCAGGTCAAATTTTTCAATGCTGGCAGGCACTTCGTGCCCGCATTGCCCATACTATAGCTGTGGCAACGTTTTCGTCGTACAGCGCTAAGAAAGAGAGAATACATGGGCCAGATTGCCCCACGACGCCGCAGGACGCGCGCACCGCGTGCTTTTACTTTATCGAGGTTGCAACGTTGGCTGCCGCAATTTCCGCGCAAGGCCGCCAGCGAGGAGGATTCACGAATGGCTTCTGATACCCCTTCCCGCGTTCCCGCCCTGCTGCTGCGCGTCTGGCATCTGCTGGATGATGTGCGCTGGATGAACCCACTGCCGGCCTTCCATCGCCGTGGCATTGTGATTGCCTTGCTGGTTCTGCTATTAGCGTTTCTGTGGCCGAGCAGTACGCCGCAATATCCGATTGAGCGCCCGGCAGATAACAGCAGCAAAGAGGTGCCGTTACAGGCAGAGATTTACGATAACAAGCAGCCGCAGAACACCCAACCGAAAACCGATTCTCAGGGTGAGTGGCACAACTATACGGTGGCATCAGGTCAGACGCTGGCACAGTTGTTCCGCGACAATAATCTGCCGGTGAATGATGTGTTCGCGATGGCACGCGTCGAGGGTGACGATCAGCCGCTTAGCGCATTGAAGAATGGCCAGCAGGTGAAGGTTCGTCAGAACGCGCAAGGCGTGGTGACAGGATTAACGGTGGATGGCAGCAACGGCCCGGTGTTATTTACTCGCCAGCCAGACGGCAGCTTTATCCGCGCTCAGTAAATCGCAGATACAAAAACGCCGGCACATTGCCGGCGTTTTCGCGTTACCGAGTAAAAAATTACTCAGCCACTACATTCACAACCAGTTTAGCGAATACTTCGCTATGAACCTGGAAGTCAACTTCGTGCTCACCGGTAGAACGCAGAACGCCGTTTGGCAGACGCACTTCGCTCTTAGCCACTTCAACGCCAGCTGCAGTTACTGCATCAGCGATGTCGCGGGTACCGATTGAACCGAACAGTTTACCTTCGTCGCCTGATTTAGACGCGATGGTAACGGTGCCCAGTGCATTAATTTTCTCTGCACGTGCGTTAGCAGCAGCCAGAACGTCAGCCAGTTTGGCTTCCAGTTCAGCGCGACGCGCTTCGAAGAACTCAACGTTTTTCTTGGTAGCAGGAACAGCTTTGCCCTGTGGAACCAGGAAGTTACGAGCGTAGCCCGCTTTAACGTTAACCTGATCACCCAGGCTGCCCAGGTTTGCTACTTTATCAAGCAGAATAACTTGCATTACCTTATCCTCTTAAAGTCGTTAATGGACAACTACCAATTACTGATGACGATCAGTGTATGGCAGCAGGGACAGGTAGCGAGCGCGCTTGATGCAACGAGCGAGCTGACGCTGGTATTTTGCACGAGTACCGGTGATACGGCTCGGGACAATTTTACCGCTTTCGGTAATGTAGTTTTTCAGTGTAGCGATGTCTTTGTAATCAATCTCTACAACGCCTTCCGCGGTGAAACGGCAGAATTTGCGACGACGGAAATAACGTGCCATTTGGCTAGTCTCCAGAATCTATCAATTCAATCTGCTCGGCATGTAACACCATTCTGCTCTGACCATTGCGTGCCTGATGGCAGCTAATGAAACCTTCGAGAACGAGTTGCGTACCGACCGTTATATGTTGAGTAATCACCTGATGGGTGCTGCCGCTGATAATCACCGGCATCTGACACCAGGCTTGCCGGTGAAAACCGGCTTCCTCCTGCACAGAACGGTGCTCAAGCACGAACTGGCAGTGAGGAATCCCTGACGGACTGACTTTTCGAACTGGCGTCTTGCACACAGTGCCTGACAGGCGCAGTCGATTTGCCGTCATGTCGGATTACTCTTCAGAATCCCCAGCATCTGAGTCATCTGATGATTCGTTAGCGAAGTCTTCGCGACGATCACGACGCTCATCTTTCGCTTTAACCATCGGAGATGCTTCAGTTACCGCGTGCTTAACGCGCATAACCATGCTGCGGATAACGGCGTCGTTGAAGCGGAAGTTAGTTTCCAGCTCGTCAATCACTTCCTGCGGTGCTTCTACGTTCAGCAGAACATAGTGAGCTTTGTGCAGTTTGTTGATTGGGTAAGCCAGCTGACGGCGGCCCCAGTCTTCCAGACGGTGAATCGTGCCCTGTGCACCGGTGATAGCACCAGTGTAACGCTCGATCATACCTGGAACCTGTTCGCTCTGGTCAGGATGGACCATAAATACGATTTCGTAATGACGCATCGATAGCTCCTTACGGATTATTCAGCCTCCTGTCGGGGTCAGCTGCGGCCCATGGAAGCAAGGAACGTTATAGGTTGTGAATCATTTAAATGAAACACACCTCTGAGTGCAGCTGAAAAATTGACGCGTAATCATACTGGCGTCCCCCTGGAAACTCAAGCGCACAATTCATCAAATCACTTGGGCCATGCCAGTTAAGCGCACCTTTTGTGCTAAGGATTAAGATTCAGCAGGTTAGCGAAGGTTTGTTCAAAATTGCTGATGGAGGCGTTCAACAGGGCGGTCTGGCATCAATGTGGCGAAGAACTAAACTATTTACAGGCGCAACGGTTTGGCTTATTCGCGGCGTCTGAGAGTGCAATCCCTGAAGTGAGGAGTCGAATATGAAAACCATCATTTTCGCCACTTTACTGGGTCTCTTCCTGTCTCCACCCGCTTTCGCCAGCTCCGCTGACTACGCGCAGCAGATGAGAAGTAACAGCAGCAATGCGGCTTCAGGCTATGTCTATGTCAACCGGCTGGATGCGCCTGGCAGTAACCCAGTCAGTGCGAATACCAGTGCAGCAGATCGTCTGTCTTCACAACTGTAAATCGGATGACGTAACGGGCTGGCTCACTTTGCCAGCCCGAGTTGTTTCTACAGCTGATGTTTGAAAAAACTCACCAGTGCAGTCAGGGCTGAAGGCGTGATTTTGTGGCCGATGTGCTTTTCCGACAGGTAAGTCATTTTTTCATTCAACGCGGCTTCACGCAGCGCTTTCTCCAGCCGGACGGTTTCAGTGAACGGCACCACTTCATCGGCTTCACCGTGCCATAACAGCAGCGGGCGATTGGCCAGCTTATCCAACTGCTGGCTGGGATCGTAAGGTGCCAGCGGCGCGAGGCGAGCAGCAAAGGCCTCTTTCTGCTCTGGCGTGCGCGCCACCAGCGGTGGGAACAGCGTATGGCTGAGCTGCATAAAGTAACCGGAGCCCATCATACAAGCGACGCTATGAATCTGCGGATAGCGCACCATCGCGCCCAACGCGGTCATGCCGCCCATCGAAGCACCAGCCACTGCAAAGCGCTCATCGGCAATCAAATCTTTCTCACGCAGTGCCGCTTCTAACTGTGGTACTTCGTCGATGTTCTGTTTAAGGATCTCCCAGAAGTGCGTCATACGCGCTTCGGTATCGCCGTTGTAGCGCGCGCCGTGCATGTCGGCATCCGGCATCACGACGCGAAACCCAGCCTGCGCCAGCGCCACCGCGAAGTAGCTGTACACTTCTTTGGATGAGGTAAAGCCGTGATAAAACAGGATGGTGGGTAACCGTGCCTGCCGCTGCCCGGCAGGAGCCGCATGAATACACTCAATACCTGCCAGGTTTTCCGTTGCCAACTCAATCATACCGCCTCCGTTGAGAATGATTATCACCCGTCACAGTGTAAGCGCTGAGCGACAAAACGCGAGCGACTTCACATTTAATCAGAATAATTTCTGTACTAAACCTTTTGCCGCATTTGCCGTTGATCTTGTACCCCTCCAATAGTCTTGAAATAGGTACTTTATGAAGCGTCTCTCTCTCAGCGCCATGGGTCTCGGCATTAAACTGTCTGTATTGACGTCTTTAAGCGTGGCGATTGTGCTGTTTACCCTGACCCTAACCCTGAGTCATAACGCGGCCCGTCAACTGGAGCAGCTGGCGACTGACGATATGCAGAATCAGGTGCTGGGCATTAATGAAATGGCCACCATGTTTAACGCCACGTTGTCTGAAGAAGTGGCGAACTACACCAAACTTTTCCAGAGCTTCCTGCCCAAGCGCTTTAGTCGTGATGAGAACGATCGCATTCAGGTCGGCGAATTCAGCACGCCTACGCTGCGCGCCGGGCTGAAAACCCTCAACCTCGATCAAATCGCGGTGGATGATTTTCTCGATCGCACCGGTGCGGTGTCGACCATCTTTGTGCGTGACGGTGAAGACTATGTTCGTATCGCCACCTCGCTGAAAAAAGAGGATGGCAATCGTGCCATTGGCACCAGACTTGACCGGAGCAGCGCAGCCTGGCGTAGCGTTAATCAGGGCGAAGTTTATCGCGGACTGGCCACGCTATTTGGCCATCGTTATATCACCCAGTATCAGCCGGTGCAGGATGAGAGCGGCGCGGTGATCGCCATTCTGTTCGTTGGCGTACAGATCGATACGCAATACGCCCTGATGCGCGACAAAGTGCTGGCACGCCATCTCGGCGACAGTGGCAACTTCTTTGTGTTGAACGGTGCCGCCGGCAGCACGCAGGGACAGTATCTGTTTGATCGTCAATCAGAAGGCAAATTGCCGCGTTGGGATCAGACCGTCCAGCAGCAACTGTTAACCCAGCCAAAAGGATTAATGAGTATTGAGCTCGACGGCGAGACTAAGTTACTGGCGTGGCAGCAACTGCCGGGCTGGAACTGGATTATTGCCGGAGAAGTGAGTCGCGCCAGCCTGCTGGCCCCGATTACCCAGAGCCGTAACCTGTTTATCGTCATTGGCTTTGCACTGGTGATCGCTTTCGCCGTGGGTTTTATCTGGTACAGCCGCCGCGCTATTACGCGTCCGTTGCAGCAGGTGATTCATCTGGCGGAGCAATATGCAGCCGGGAATTTGCAGGCGCATCTGGATTCCACCCGTCGTGACGAAATCGGCCAACTGGTAGCGGCGATTAACGGCATCGGCGATGGGCTGGAAAAAGTGGTGAGTCAGGTTCGCTATGCGGCACGCGATATCAGTCGTGGCACTGACACTATCGCCGCCAGCAGCTCCAGCATCAGTGAACAGATCAGCCGCCAGGCGAGTAGCGTGGAAGAGACCTCTGCCAGCATGGAGCAGTTTGGTGCCACCGTGGCGCAAACCGCGGCCAACGTGCGTCAGGCGATGGCGCTGGTCGGTGAAGCGGCCAACACCGTTGATCAAGGCGGCAGTACGGTGGCACGCTCGGTCGAAACTATGGCGGAGATCCGCGTGGCTTCACAGAGCATCGCCGATATCACCCATGTGATTGAATCGATCGCTTTCCAGACCAATATTCTGGCACTTAACGCGGCGGTGGAAGCGGCGCGTGCCGGTGAGCACGGCAAAGGCTTTGCCGTGGTGGCAGCGGAAGTGCGTGCGCTGGCGCAGCGCAGTGCCAATGCGGCTAAAGAGATCGATAACTTGATCGCCACTTCCATCGATAAGGTGGCGGCTGGCCATACGCTGTCGGAGCAAACGCGCGATGCAATGCAGCATATCGTCAGCCATATTGAGCAGGTGAAAACGCTGATGGGCGAGATCAATATCGCTGCGCAAGAGCAGGCAGCGGGCATTGGTCAGGTGAATCTGGCAATGAATCACATTGGCCAGGCCACGCATCAAAGCAGCGATATGATCACCCAATCGGAAACCACCGCGCAGACGCTAAGCCAGCAAGGTCATCATTTGACGCAGCTAGTGAGTGTTTTTCATCTGAAAGACTGATGTGAACGGGGAAGATGGCCTAAACTGGAGCCATCTTCCTTTTCAGGAGCGTGTTATGCATCGCTTTTTACTGGTGTTGAGCCTATTACTAGCCGGATGTGCTGCGTTTAAAACCACGCCGGAAGCCCCACCGCCGCCCACCAGCCACGCGCAGGAGATTAGTCGTGCGCAAAGTTATGGCTTGCGCAAGCTGGGCAATATTACGGTCTCTACCCGTGGTTCACCGGATGATGCCCAGCGCGCACTGGCCGCACGCGCGAATCAGGCGGGTGCGGTTTACTATCAAATCCTGATGCTGGATGAAACCACGCTGCCCGGTTTTTGGTACGGCACTGCGATTCTCTATGGTGCGCCTTCAGCCAGCGCTGGCGCGCAACAGTAAGCGTGTGCAGAGGTCGTCACTCAACGAACGTCGCCCCCGCATATCCAGGTGTTGATCGCACCAGCCATCAGCCAACGGCGGTTCTGCCACTTTTAATAGAATCGCCGCGCTCGCCAGTTGTAACAGTTCCTGCGTCACCTCACGTGCCATACCTTCCCGCACATGGTTGAGCTGCAGCCTTAACTGGCGCCAGCGACGATCAAAGTGGCGATTGCTGCCTTTTACCGCTTCAAATTCATCGTTGAGCATGGTCATGACGTCCGCCTGGCGACCCAGCACGCGCAGCACGTCGAGGCACATCACGTTGCCAGAACCCTCCCAGATGCTATTGACCGGCATCTCACGGTACAGACGCGGCAGTTCACTCTCTTCGCAGTAGCCGATGCCGCCCAGCACTTCCATCGATTCAGCCACAAACGGCATGCCCGCTTTGCAGATGCCAAACTTGGCGGCGGGGGTGAACAGTCGTGCGTACAAACGCTCGTGCTCGCTGGCGGGGGTGGACCATGCGCGCGCTAATCGCATCAGCAGCGCGGTTTGCCCTTCCAGCTGCAAGGCCTGCTGCGCCAGCACGGTGCGCATTAATGGCTGATCGCTAAGGTTTTTGCCCATCACCTGACGCTGCTGCGCGTGATGCAGGGCAATCGACAAAGCGCGGCGCATTAAGCCATGGCTGCCCAAGGCGCAATCAAAGCGCGTCATGCCGCCCATTTTCAGGATCAGCCGCACGCCATCGCCCTCTTCGCCCATCAACCAGCCAATCGCATCCTGAAATTCCACTTCGGCGCTGGCATTAGAGCGGTTGCCGAGCTTGTCCTTCAGGCGCTCGATGCGAATCGCGTTGCGCGTGCCATCAGGCAGCAGACGCGGCAGAAAGAAACAGCTCAGCCCTTGCGAAGTCTGCGCCAGAATGAGATGCGCATCGCTTTGCGGCACGGAGAAAAACCATTTGTGGCCGGTGATGCGATAAGGTTCGCCTGTGCCGTGCACACCAATCGGTTCCGCGCGCGTGCTGTTGCTGAGCACATCGGTTCCGCCCTGCTTCTCGGTCATGCCCATGCCAATCAACAGGCCGCGCTTTTTGTTGCCCGGCTGGTGATGCGCATCGTAGCGATCGCTCAGCAGCGTTTCGCGCCAATCCGCGTAGGCTTCCGGCAGATGATTTTGCAGTAGCGGAATGGCGGCATGCGTCATGGTGACCGGGCAGAGTGAACCCGCTTCGACCTGAGCATGCAAAATAAAGCGCGCGGCACGCGCCACCATCGCATTAGGCTGAACATCGGGCTGCCAGCTGAGGTTGTGCAGGCGGCTGGCACATAATCCCTGCATTAGCAGATGCCAGGCCGGGTGAAAGCGCACCTCGTCCAGCCGCTCACCGCGTGCGTCGTAGCGCTGCAGTTCCGGCGGTTGGGTATTCGCCAGCCGGCCTAACTCCAGCGATTCGGCGCTGCCCAGTTGCAATCCGACAGAGGCCAGCCATTCGCGGTCCCAGCCAGCACCCTCACGTGCCACGGCCTCGCACAAAGCGATATCGCGGGTGAATAAATTGCTGTTACTGAGAGGATGGGGCTGATTGAAAACGCTGTGGGTTGTCCAGGTCATAATGTGGCATCTCCCTCATAAAACGCATGGTTCAAGTATGAGGGGGATGTGCAGTTATGCCTGGCTCAGAAACACTTTTGCGGTGGGGATCACGCCAAACGCTGACGTACCGCTTCGAACAGGCAGACGCCGGTGGCGACAGAGACGTTCAGTGAAGAGACGCTGCCCGCCATTGGGATGCTGATCAGCTCATCACAGTGTTCACGGGTCAGACGACGCATGCCTTCGCCTTCCGCGCCCATCACCAGCGCCATCGGGCCAGTCATTTTGCTCTGGTAAACGGTGTGATCGGCTTCACCTGCGGTGCCAACCACCCAGATGTTGTACTCCTGCAGTAAACGCAGGGTACGTGCCAGGTTGGTGACGCGAATCAATGGCACGTTCTCTGCTGCACCACTGGCGACTTTTTTCGCGGTGGCATTCAGCGGGGCGGCACGATCTTTCGGCACGATGACGGCATGCACGCCCGCCGCATCGGCGCTACGCAGGCAGGCACCGAGGTTATGCGGATCGGTAACGCCATCCAGTACCAGCAGGAACGGTTTTTCCAGGCTTTGCAGCAGATCAGGCAGATCGCCTTCCTGATAGTTTTTACCCTGTTTAACGCGTGCCACGATGCCCTGATGCACACCGCCTTCCACCTGGCTGTCGAGCCATTGGCGGTTGGCCACCTGAACCACAATTCCCTGAGCTTCCAGTGCGGCAATCAGCGGCTGCAGGCGACGATCGTCACGGCCTTTGAGAATAAAGACTTCCTGGAAACGCTGAGGATCACGTTCCAGCAGCGCCTGCACGGCATGAATACCAAAAATTATTTCACTCATTTGTTTGCTCAAGGTTGGATGTATCGATTTGAAAATTTGAGTATTAATTTCGATGCGCATAACTGCGCACCCTACAAAACGCGCTGATTTAACGTACGCTCGTCGTCACAACACGCTGAACTAACTTAACGTCGCCATCACGACGCGCTTATCCATAATCTGTCGTGCGGGCGCCATCACAGCACGCTGGCCTAACTTTAGGGCGCCGTTTAAGGCGACCCCAGCTTCAAAGTGCGATCAGGTTTTCAGGCTTCGCGAGCCAACCCTCAAGCTTCGTTAGGTTTCTTCTTCGCCCCGCGCTTGGCCTTGGTGGCGGCGGCGATTTTACGGGTTTTCTCAGAGATTTTTTTGCCTTTTTTCTCAGTTTTTGCCGATTTTTCAGCAGGCGCATGCTTCTTCTTCTCGCTGCGGAACGCTGAATCTGGCTCGAAGGTGCCCTTTTTACCCGCATCACGACGACGTCTTGCGGGCGGCTTGCCGCCGCGCTTCTCACGTTCGCGCTCGGTTTTACCCTCGCCGCGCGGTACGCGCTTGCTGGAGATGAGCGCAAAGTCGATTTTGCGCTCATCCATGTGCACCGCTTCCACACGCACTTCCACCGTATCGCCTAAACGATAAGTACGGCCACCAGATTCGCCAATCAGACGCTGACCAATTGGATCGAAACGGTAGTAATCGTTGTCCAGCGAAGAGACGTGCACCAGGCCATCGATAAACAGATCGTTGAGACGCACAAAGAAGCCAAAACCGGTCACGCTGGAGATTACGCCGCTAAACACGTTGCCAACCTGATCCTGCATGAAGTCACATTTCAGCCAGTCCGCGACATCACGCGTGGCTTCATCAGCACGGCGTTCGGTCATCGAACAGTGCTGACCGAGCTGCAACATTTGCTGCATATCGTAGTGATAGCCGCCATTTGGCGTGGTGTTACCTTTCAGCGTGCCCTGCTCTTTCGCCAGCAGGTATTTGATCGCGCGGTGTAGCAGCAGATCAGGGTAACGGCGAATCGGTGAGGTGAAGTGCGCATAGGACTGCAACGCCAGGCCAAAGTGACCACGGTTTTCAGGATCGTACACCGCTTGCTTCATTGAGCGCAGCAACATGGTTTGCAGCATTTCTGCATCGGGGCGATCGGCTACTTGCTTGAGCAATTCGGCATAGTCGACAGGCTGCGGTCTCGCGCCACCTGGCAGGCTCAAGCCCAGCTCATTCAATACGGTGCGGAAGCTTTTGATGCTATCTTCGGTTGGACGATCGTGATCGCGGAACAGTGACGGTTCCTGATGCTTCTCAACATAACGCGCCGAGGCGATGTTGGCGAGAATCATGCACTCTTCGATCAGCTTGTGCGCATCGTTACGCACGGTACGTTCAACGCGATCAATACGACGCTCCGCATTGAAGATAAATTTGGCCTCTTCAGTTTCGAAGGAGATGCCGCCACGCTGCTCACGTGCGGTTTCCAACTCCTGATACATGTGATGCAGCTCTTCAAGGTGTTTCACCTGCGCGGCATACTGCTCACGCAGTTCGGTATCACCCTGCAGAATGTTCCACACTTTGGTGTAAGTCAGACGCGCATGGGAATTCATCACCGCTTCGTAGTGCTTATAGCCAGTGAGCTTGCCGCTGGAAGAGATGGTCATCTCGCATACCATGCAGAGGCGATCAACCTGCGGGTTCAGCGAGCACAAACCGTTGGAGAGGATCTCCGGCAGCATCGGCACCACTTGTGACGGGAAGTAAACCGACGTGCCGCGCTGATGCGCTTCGTTATCTAACGCTGTGCCTGGGCGCACGTAATAACTGACGTCAGCAATCGCCACCCATAGACGCCAGCCACCACCGCGCTTTTTCTCACAGTAGACGGCATCGTCAAAGTCACGCGCATCTTCACCATCAATGGTAACGAGCGGTAATTCACGCAGATCGACGCGGCCTTTTTTTGCCTCCTCTGGCACCTGCTCTTTCAGTTTCGAAATCTCTTTCTCAACTTCTTCCGGCCAGGTATGTGGGATCTCGTGGGTGCGCAGCGCCATATCGACCGCAAGACCGGTGCCCATGTTATCGCCGAGAATCTCGGTGACCTTACCAATGGCTTTGGTGCGACGGGTTGAGCGCTGGACGATCTCTACAACCACCACCGAGCCCATGCGCGCGCCCTGGGTTTCTTCCTGCGGAATCAGGATGTCGAAGCTCAGGCGGCTGTCATCCGGCACCACAAATCCAGTACCGGCATCGGTAAAGTAACGGCCAACGATTTGGCTGTTACGGGGTTCCAGCACGCGCACCACGCGCGCTTCACGGCGACCTTTACGGTCTGCACTACCCGGCTGGGCCAGAATCACATCACCGTGCAGGCAAAATTTCATCTGCTCAGCAGAGAGATAGAAATCATCTTTCTGGCCTTCGACGCGCAGGAAGCCATAGCCATCACGATGGCCAATCACTTTGCCGCGCAGTAAGTCGAGGCGTTCTGGCAGGGCGTAACATTGACGACGGGTAAACACCAGCTGACCGTCACGCTCCATGGCGCGCAGACGACGGCGCAGCGCTTCGAGCTGCTCTTCGCTGGTGATATTCAATTCCTGGGCAATTTCATCGCGATTGATGGGTTTCTCACGCTTTTCTAACAGCGCCAGAATAAATTCGCGGCTTGGAATGGGGTTGTCGTACTTTTCTGCTTCTCTATCCTGATAAGGATCTTTTGACATTACGGTTCCTCCGATGTCATTTAATTTGGATTGCCACCGGCGGTTCGGACAATAAAATTTGGTACAGTGAATCGTTATCTTTGACCAGATCGGCCAACGTATAGTTATCCAACTCTTTGAGGAATATCTGGACCGCATCGTGCAGCGCCTTGCGCAGACGACAGGCCGGTGTGATGGCACACTCCTCACAGTTCACCAGCTGCAAAGGCTCCATTTTTCTCACTACCTGACCAATGACGATTTTTTCCGGGTCCATGCCTAAACGAATTCCGCCGTTTTTACCGCGTGTCGCGGCGACAAAGCCAGCCCGGCTGAGTTGGTTGATGATTTTAACCATATGGTTACGCGACACCCCGTAGGTATCGGTGACTTCGGTAATGTTGGTCTGCTTACCTTCCGGCAACGTCGCCATGTAAATCAGCGCACGCAGACCATAATCGGTGAAACTCGTTAGCTGCACATATACCTCGGTGAATCATCGGGCGTTAGGGTTATGCGCCGGTCGGCGTGGTATTTAAGTATGATGATAAACCAGAGCGTGGAAGCCGGTGCGTTTTTTCTTAAGCAAGTATCGATAATTGCAAGAAAAAAGAGAGTGAGCGGAGTCAAAGAGCGGATAAACAAAGGCCGGACAGTGTCCGGCCATGTCAGATTATGCGTCGAACGGGTCGCGCAGAATCATGGTCTCACTACGGTCCGGGCCAGTTGAAATAATATCAATCGGCACACCGGTCACTTCTTCTACACGCTTGATGTAGTCACGCGCGGCCTGTGGCAGACCTTCCAGCGTTTTCACACCAAAGGTGGTTTCGCTCCAGCCAGGCATGGTTTCGTAGATTGGCTCAATACCTTCCCAACCTTCCGCAGCCAGTGGCGTGGTGGTCATCTCGCGGCCATCCGGCATGCGATAAGCCACACAGATTTTCACTTCTTTCAGGCCATCCAGCACGTCCAGTTTGGTCATGCAGAAACCTGACAGGGAGTTGATCTGTACTGCGCGACGAACGGCAACCGCATCCAGCCAGCCGGTACGACGACGACGACCGGTGGTCGCGCCAAATTCGTGGCCCTGTGCACACAGGAACTCGCCAGTTTCGTCAAACAGTTCGGTAGGGAATGGACCCGCACCAACACGCGTTGAGTAAGCTTTAACGATACCCAGCACGTAATCAACATAACGTGGGCCAATACCGGAGCCCGTCGCCACGCCACCTGCGGTGGTGTTAGACGAGGTCACATACGGATAAGTACCGTGGTCGATATCCAGCAGCGTACCCTGTGCGCCTTCGAACATGATCAGATCGCCACGCTTGCGCGCACCGTCCAACAGGTCAGAAACGTCAACCACCATGCTGGTCAGAATGTCAGCCACAGCCAACGTATCGCTCAGCACTTTTTCGTAGTCAACCGCATCAGTTTTGTAGTAGTTAACCAGTTGGAAGTTGTAGAAATCGACGATTTCTTTCAGCTTAACGGCGAAGGTTTCTTTGTTGAAGAGGTCGCTCACGCGAAGACCGCGACGTGCAACTTTATCTTCGTAAGCTGGACCGATACCACGACCGGTGGTACCAATCGCTTTGGCGCCACGCGCTTTTTCGCGCGCCACGTCCATCGCGACGTGATATTGCAGAATCAGTGGACATGCTTCAGAGATCAGCAGACGTTCACGTACCGGCACACCGCGCTCTTCCAGACCTTTCATCTCTTTCATCAGCGCTTCAGGCGACAATACAACACCATTACCAATGATGCTGGTCACGTTATCACGCAGGATGCCAGATGGAATTAAGTGGAGGACGGTTTTTTCACCGTTGATGACAAGTGTATGGCCTGCATTGTGGCCACCCTGGTAACGCACAACGAAATTCGCGCGTTCAGTCAGAAGGTCTACGATCTTACCTTTACCTTCGTCACCCCATTGGGTGCCCAGTACGACGACGTTCTTACCCATTTTTTCAAAATCACCGATTGCTTAAAAATGGATTCTACCATCGGTTTTGCTCACTTTCAGCACTTTTAGCATACGATTGCGCGGTTTTTTGCCCGCGTTTTGATCAATACAACATGTTGGGGGAAACATCGACTGCAAGACACAATTTAGCCGTGCGTTATCGCTCAAATTTAACGCTAAGCGCTCGCATGCACGCTCAGCATGTAATAAATCACCACGCCCGCTACCACTAATCCACCACCAAAACGATGCAGGATGCGATCGGGCAACTGCGCCATAGACAGAATCATGCGGCGCCAGATACGCGGCAGAAACATCGGACCCAGCCCTTCCAGCACCAGAACTAATGCCAGCGCCATCCAGATGGTTGTGTTCATTCTATTTTTCCCAAAAAAAAGGCCGACAACATTGTCGGCCTCAAGGTTATATCAGTTCTTAACGCGCGGTGTTAGTCGGTGCCTTCATAAAGCGGAAGAAATCGCTATCCGGGCTCAACACCATCACATCCTGGTTATCAGAGAAGCTGTTCTCGTAAGCACGCAGGCTGCGGATAAAGGCATAGAAATCAGGATCCTGACCGAAAGCATCAGCAAACAATTTTGCTGCCTGCGCATCACCTTCACCACGTGAGATCAATGCCTGACGCTGGGCTTCAGCCAAAGTACGAGTGACCTGGTAATCCGCCTGGGCACGCAGTTTTTCTGCCTCTTCCTGACCTTGTGAACGCTGGCTACGGGCAACCGCTTCACGCTCAGCGCGCATACGGTTGTAGATAGCATCAGACACCTCCGCTGGCAGGTTGATCTGCTTGATGCGTACGTCAACCACCTGAATACCCAGTGCAGCCATACTGTTCGGATTCGGTGCTGGCTCGCTGCTGTTGGTTTCACGCTCTACGCGGGCTGCCGCGCTGGCAATCGCATCATCTGCGGCTGGCGTCTGCACTTCGTCATCACTGCCTGCGGTACCGGTGTTCAACGCATCACGCACGTCGGTGGTCAAACGACCACGTGAATCCGTCACGATGTCTTTCACATCCAGGCGACCCATCTCAGAGCGCAGACGGTCACTAAACTTACGTTTCAGCAACACTTCAGCCTGAGAAACATCACCACCGCCAGTTGCCAGGTAGTAGCGGCTAAAATCACTGATACGCCACTTGATGTAGGAATCAACGATAAGGTCTTTCTTCTCTTTGGTAACAAAGCGATCGGCCTGGTTGTCCATGGTCTGGATACGTGCATCCAGCGACTTCACAGTTTCAATGAATGGGATCTTGAAATGCAGACCCGGCTCATAAACCTGCGGCTTGTTCTCGCTATCGCGCAGAACTTTACCGAAGCGCAGCACGATACCGCGCTCACCTTCTTGCACCACAAACAGCGATGCGTACAGCGCCACCAGGACGACAATAATTACGGCAATAATTGGCTTACGCATCGATTACTCCCTCCCTGCGCGCTGGGTATCGTTGCGTAACGCATTGGCGCGACGCTGGTCCATGATGCTGCTCGGACTATAAGACGAAGAGTCATCATTGCTGGCACTGCTGCCAGACGAAGGCAGCTTCATCAAATTAGTGTTTTTCTGGCCTGCCTGGCTGCCAGAAATCTGACCACCACGCATCAGTTGATCCAGCGGCAGCACCATCAGGCTGTTACCACGGTCATTAACCAGGACTTTACGCGTATGGCTCAGCACGCGTTCCATGCTTTCGATATACAGACGCTCTTTGGTGATTTGCGGTGCGGCTTTGTATTCCGGCAGCAGTAAAGCAAAGCGTGCCACTTCACCCTGCGCTTCTAACACCGTACGCTCTTTGTAAGCGCGGGCTTCTTCCAGAATACGTTGCGCCTGACCGTTCGCACGCGGCTGCACTTCATTTGAATAGGCTTCTGCTTCACGCACGTACTGCTCGCGGTTTTCACGTGCGGCGATGGCATCGTCAAACGAGGCCTTCACTTCTTCCGGTGGACGTGCCGCCTGGAAGTTGACGTCAAGCAGGGTGATACCCATGTTGTAAGGGCGGATGGTTTCATCCAGCTCGCGTTGGGTTTCGCTACGCACCACGGTACGGCCTTCGGTGAGGATACGGTCCATGGTAGAACGACCAATCACACCGCGCAGCGCGCTGTCGGTGGCCTGACGCAGACTGTCGTCAGCGCTGGTGACCGCATACAAATATTGCTCAGGATTGGTCACGCGGTATTGCACGTTCATTTCAACGCGCACCACGTTTTCGTCCGACGTCAGCATCACGCCAGAGGCGGCCAGTTCACGCACGGCTTCAACGTTAACGGCACGCACCTGATCGATAAAGGTCGGTTTCCAGTTCAGGCCCGGCTCAACCAGATGGCTGAACTTACCAAAACGGGTCACAACGCCACGTTCTGCTTCTTTGATGGTGTAGAAACCGCTGGCAGCCCAGATGACCACTGCGGCTACGGCAACGATGCCAACCAGTTTGCCACCGCTACCGCCGCCGCGCTGGCCATTGTTGTCACTCTGTTTGCCACCGCCCAGTCCGCCGAGTTTTTTACTCAGCTTACGGAAGATATCATCCAGATCAGGAGGCCCCTGATCGCGCCCTCCCTTATTTCCCCCAGAGTTGCCGCCTTGATTATTGCTGCTTCCCCACGGGTCGCGGTCCTGTCCGTTATTTCCGGGCTGATTCCACGCCATGTTTCTACTCCATTTATTGTATTTACGTTTTTTACCCTTCCTCTTTCGAATTGCGGCCCAGAGAAATAATTGCAGCAATTTTCAACAAGTTAGGTAAAGGCGTTAGGGCAATATCAAACAATATAACTGGCTAATGACGGTTCCTGTTTGCACAAACGACGCCAGTCAACGATTGGCATTCTCACATGCATACCTACAGAACCATCATCTTCATTCCATTCTTTCTCAATCGCCTGCAGTTGGTAGAAGCGGCTGCGCAAACGGCCCGCTTCTGGCGGCAGACGTAAATCATACTGCGCAATTTCACCGGCTAAGCGTTCAGACAGCGCCTGCCAAAGTAAGGGTAGACCTTCACCGCTCTGAGCAGAAAGCCAGACGCGTGTCGGCTTATTCTCTTCATCACGATCAATACGCGGCACAAAACCGTCCAGCATGTCGATTTTATTCATAATCAACAGCGTGGGAATTTCATCCGATTCGATTTCTGCCAATACTTCATTAACGGCGTCGATGTTGTCGTTGACGCGCAAATCGGCAGCGTCAATCACGTGCAGCAAGAGCGTCGCCTGCCGTGTTTCCTGCAGTGTGGCTTTAAAGGCCGCCACTAAGTCATGCGGTAAGTGGCGAATAAACCCAACGGTATCCGCTAAAACCACCTCACCCACGTCTGCCACATTCAGGCGACGCAGTGTCGGATCGAGGGTCGCAAACAGCTGATCGGCCGCATATACATTGGCTGACGTCACCGCATTGAACAGGGTAGATTTGCCGGCGTTGGTGTATCCCACCAGCGAAACGGTCGGCACATCGGCTTTGGCGCGTGCTTGTCGGCCCTGTTCGCGCTGCTTCTCCACACGCTCAAGGCGAGAAAGGATGAGACTAATGCGATTACGCAGTAAGCGGCGGTCCGTTTCCAGCTGCGTTTCACCGGGACCACGCAAACCAATACCGCCTTTTTGGCGCTCAAGGTGCGTCCATCCACGCACCAAACGGGTTGCCATGTGGCGTAACTGCGCCAGCTCGACCTGTAATTTACCCTCATGGGTACGGGCGCGCTGAGCAAAAATATCGAGAATTAAGCCAGTGCGGTCGACAACGCGACATTCACACACTCGCTCGAGATTACGTTCCTGGGCAGGCGATAAGGCATGATCGAATAATACGACCGATGCTCCACTCGCTTTCACCGCATCGGCAATTTCAACTGCCTTTCCTTCACCGACAAAATATTTGGGATGTGGCGCTTTACGGCTGCCAGTAATCACATGCAGCGCTTCGACGCCCGCAGAAGAGACAAGAGTTTCGAACTCCTGCAAATCTTCCAGCTCTTTGTCTTGGGAGAACCAGATGTGTACCAGTACGGCCTGCTCACCGGCATCATAACGGTCAAACAAGCTATAACCTCGCTAAAATAAAATAACCAGGACGGGAAAACGCTTTCGCTCCCCAGCCCTGGCTTTACGGCAGCGCAAAATTATTCTGCGTTATCGCCGTCTTGTTGTGGCTGCGACTGAGCGCCCTGGTTGCTTCCGCTATGGTGGTAATTGCTGCTGCCACCGCTACCGCCCGGGTTGTTGCTATGGTGCGAAACCGGACGAGAAGGAACCACTGTAGAGATGGCGTGCTTGTACACCATCTGGCTAACCGTGTTTTTCAACAGAATGACGAACTGATCAAAGGATTCAATTTGTCCTTGCAGCTTAATACCATTCACCAAATAGATCGAAACCGGTACACGTTCACGACGCAATGCGTTCAAAAACGGGTCTTGTAATGATTGCCCCTTAGCCATTCTATCTTTTCCTTATATGCTTGTTGTTTGTTACTTTAAGAACCGTGGTTCAGAAAAACTGCGTAAAAATTTGCGCACGATAACGGACCAATTGTACACAATCATCCCTGCTACGCACTAACTACCTGAAGCACCGCATTACGGGCTAATTCTGGCTCGTCACTGTCTAACCAATGGACGTTTGGCCAGCCACGTAACCAAGTCATCTGGCGTTTAGCGAGCTGCCGGGTGGCGCAAATTCCCCGATAAACCATTTCGTCGTAATCGATTTCACCAGAGAGATAAGACCACATCTGGCGATAACCTACACAACGAATGGAAGGCATATCCGTATGCAAATCACCTCGTGCAAACAGTTCACGAGCCTCCGCTTCAAATCCTGACGCTAGCATCTGGTCGTAACGCAACGCAATGCGTTGATGTATCAGTTCACGACTCGCCGGAGCGATAGCAAACTGGTACACGTCGTAGGGTAACGCTTCGCCGGACGTTTTTGTCAGTTCCGTTAAAGTTTTACCCGAAATAAAAAAAACTTCCAGTGCTCGCGAAAGTCTCTGCGGATCATTCGGATGAATACGACTACCGGCGACCGGATCGATTTCACACAGCTGGCGGTGCAGGGCTTCCCACCCTTTCTCCGCCGCCATTTGCTCTATCCGCTGACGCACCTCGGGATCGGCCGAGGGCAACGGCGACAATCCTTCAAGCAACGCCTTGAAGTAGAGCATGGTTCCACCAACAAGCAACGGAATCTTACCCTTTTGGGTAATCTCCGCCATTTCTGCCAGCGCATCGCGACGAAACTCAGCGGCGGAATACGCTTCCGCCGGATCGCGAATGTCCAGCAAACGATGGGGCGCCAGTGCTAACTCTTCTGCCGACGGTTTCGCCGTGCCAATATCCATCCCGCGATAGATTAAGGCAGAGTCAACGCTGATAAGTTCCACCGGAAGTTGCTGACGCAGCGAAATCGCTAATGCCGTCTTACCGGAGGCGGTAGGCCCCATCAAAAAAATTGCCTTTGGCCGGCTAGCCTGGTTTAGTTCACTCATGCTTCAACGCGTTAATCGCGCTCTCAATCTCAATGGTCTGTAACAGACCTGAAGGCGGCGACTTGAGCAGATGCGGGCATAGCCTTTCCAGCTCTGCCAGCAGTGCAATCGCCTGCGAGTGATTCCAGTGAGCGTGTTCTGCATCATCACGACGTGCCAGCCATTGGGCCAACGCAGATGCAGAAACCTCTTGCTGCCGGGCCAAGTAGCCTAACAGTTCTGGAATCAAGATTTGTAAATTTTGTGTGCGTAACGGTAAAGGGACGGCGCGTAAGGTGACGTGCTGACCTTCTCGTTGTAAATCAATGCCCATCAGCCTCAATAACGCGCCCTGAACATCGATCACATTCAACTCTTCTTTGGCAATTTTCAGCCGGACCGGGATCAGTAAAGGTTGAGGTTTCAAGCCCTCTTCTCCCGGTTGTAACTGGGCCTGTTTCAGCCAGCGTGAGGCCACATTCAGTGACAACAACTGTAATTGATGACCCCGTTCCAGCAGCGCATATTGCTCATGCATCACGCTCAGCACACGACCAAAACTTTGCGCATGTGCAGCCAACGGCGCTTCACGTGCTTCAGGCTGGCGCACGGGAGCCGGTTGCGGCGCGGCGGCGCGAGGGGGTTCGGCCACAGGCGTTTTCATTAATTGCTGGTAGGCGGCACCTTCACGTGCTCGATACACCGGCTCTTTATTCTGCCAACCCGTGTGCGTTCCCGCTGCCGCACCGCCGCTGCTGGAGCTGGTGCTATTGCGTGATGGGCTCGCGGGTTGCGCAAAGTGATTCACGCCCGCGGCCTGTCGATTCTCTGGCTGCCACTTTGGCGCGGGCTCTTCCGCATGCGCGATGGGCAACTCTGCGGCACGGCTCGCCTGCAACGCACTCATGACGCCCTGCCAGATGAAATCATGCACCAGCCGTGACTGGTGAAAACGGACTTCGTGCTTGGCGGGATGAACGTTGACATCTACCTGATGGGGATCGATCTCCAGATACAGCACATAAGCGGGCTGTTGATCTTCCCCCAACTGCGTCTGATACGCCTGCCGAATCGCATGGTTGATCAGCTTGTCACGCATCATGCGGCCATTGACGTAACAATATTGCAGATCCGTCACCTGACGTGACCCGGCGGGATCGGCCACCCATCCACGCAACGCCAAATCGTCATGCTGCCAGTCAATGCGCAGAGCATGTTGCATAAAGGGGGTGCCACAGATAGCGCCAAGACGGCGTTCACGCTGCGCTTCCTGATCCACCGCGCGATACTGGCGAATCATCTTGCCGTTGTGGGTCAGCGAAATTGCCACGTCAAAGCGCGCCAGCGCGATACGGCGAATCACTTCATCAATATGGGTAAATTCGGTCTTCTCAGTGCGCATGAACTTGCGCCGCGCCGGGGTGTTGTAAAACAGATCGAGCACTTCCAGCGACGTCCCGACAGGATGTGCTGCAGGTTTCACCGTGACATCCATATCACGTCCTTCCGCATAGGCTTGCCAGGCTTCGTGTTGATCCGCGGTGCGAGAGGTTAGCGTGAGGCGTGAAACCGAACTGATACTGGCGAGGGCTTCGCCGCGAAAACCGAGGCTCATAATCGCCTCAAGATCATCCAGCGAAGCAATTTTACTGGTGGCATGGCGAGCCAATGCCATGGCCAGTTCGGCTTTGGCGATGCCACAACCGTTATCGCGGATGCGAATCAACTTCGCGCCGCCTTTTTCGATATCAACGTCAATGCGCGTCGCGCCGGCATCAAGACTGTTTTCCACCAGCTCTTTTACGACCGATGCCGGGCGCTCAACCACTTCGCCGGCGGCAATCTGGTTCGCCAGCTGCGGCGGTAAAATCTGTATTGGCATGGTGGTGATCCTTTAAGCAGACTGGCGCCGCAGCGCCAGCAATCAGGATTGTGGAATCTTTAAGTTTTGCCCCAGCATCACGTTGCTCGACTTCATATTATTCGCCTGCATGATGGCTTTGGGGCTGACACCATAAAGAGCGGCGATCCCAGTGAGTGAATCACCGCGTACCACTTTGTGTCGGGTAGGACGACTCGCAGCGGTCACGCTCACGCCCGATTTTGCCGGGACTTTCAAACGTTGCCCGACCCACACCACATCGCGTTTCAGGCTATTGAGGTCACGCAGAGTTGCCATGCTGACACCGTATTTGGCGGCAATACCTGACAACGTCTCACCGCGCGTCACCGTATGGCGCTGCGTCGCGCCAGTGTATTGCACGGTTCCGGTTGCCGGGTTGCTGGCAACGCTAACCGCTGGTGCGCTGTCCAGCGGCCGGTTTTCCTCCTTTGGGATGGATTGCAGCGGATGCGCGAGGAAATAGTTACGCAGTCCTTTATAGATCGACTGAGCAATTTTCTCCTGATACGCGCTGCTGCCAAGCAGCCGCTCCTCCGCCGCGTTACTGATAAAGCCAGTCTCAACCAGTAAAGAAGGGATATCCGGGGAACGCAACACGCCTAAGCTGGCATGCTCCGGTAAACGTTTGTGCAACGGCGTCACGCCGCGCAGTTGCTGCAGCACTTTCACCGCGACATCATAGCCAACGCGCTGTGAATGCCCGAATTGCAGATCCAGTACCGCCTGGCTTAAGTAAGGATCAGCCTGGCTGTTTGCCAGTAAATCACCGGCACCGCCCAGCAATTCGGACTGCTTCTCTTTCTGTTCCAGCCAGTTCGCCATTTCGTTATTGGCGCGGCGGTTTGATAACACCCAAACGGATGCGCCGGTCGCCGAATGGTTGGGCGCGGCGTCGGCGTGAATCGATACCAGTAAATTGGCATTCTCTTTTCGCGCCACCTCGGAACGACCCATCACCGAGATAAAGTAATCGCCGTTTCGCGTCAGCACGGGCTTAAACATCGGGTCCTGATCCATCAGCGCTTTCAGTTTGCGCGCAATGGCAATGGTGACGTTCTTCTCGTGCAGGCCATGCTGGCCCGATGCGCCGGGATCCTGACCACCGTGGCCGGCGTCAATCGCCACAATCACCGTGTCATTGCGTGAAACGGCGCCACCCGGACGTACCGTGGTGTTGCTGTTGGTGACGGTGGTCACCGGATTGGCATTAAATGGATTCGCCGCACTCTCGCTCTGGCGAGCGGTGGTCACCGGTGCGGCAGCAGTGCTGCGTTTTGCCGGTTGCGTACCGCGAATAGTAAACACCACGCGATACTGATTGCCGTCACGTTGGGTGCTGGCACGCGTGTGTGCCGCCTGGGTCAGTTCGAACACCAAACGAATACTCTGTTTATCTTTCGGCTGGCTATTACGAATGCGTTGTACGATGTTTTCGCCGCTAAAGTTCAGCGGCAAGCCCTTAATCGCGCCACTTTGCCGAATATCCAGCACCACACGATTGGGGTTATGCAGCGGGAAGAAACCATACACGGGTTGACCATTAAAACTCAGCGTGACGGTTGCCTGACTGTCGCCGTTTTCGACTTTGATATCTGACAAGGTGGCAGATAACGCCGAAGCAGAAACGATACAGAGCGCAGCCAGCAGAATCCCTTTCATCCATGCGGTCATGCCGACTCCCTGCCTTGCTGGAACTGGGCCAGCAACGTTTCACCCACTGCAGAAACCGCGCTGATCTCCGCTTCTCGCGCCGCGTCCACGTAGCGCAGCGTCAATGCCAGATCGGGCTCGGGTAATACGCCAGCGCCCTGCTGCGGCCATTCGACCAGGCACAATGCATCCCCGCTGAAGTAATCGCGGATACCCATAAACTCCAGCTCTTCAGGATCGGCCAGGCGATAAAGATCGAAGTGATACAGCGTGCGTGAGCCGAGTTCGTAGGGCTCCACCAGCGTATAGGTTGGGCTTTTGACGTTACCCTGATGACCAAGCGCCTGCAAAAAGCCGCGGCTAAACGTGGTTTTACCGGCGCCGAGATCGCCATAAAGATAGATCACCAACGCGCTGCTGCAAACGCGGGCAAGTTGCGCACCCAGATTTAGGGTTGCCGCCTCATCGGGCAAAGGGATAACACAGGTTTTCATGCTTTATTGTTGGATCATCTCTGGATTAACAAACTGCCACAGCAGTTCGAACAAATCAGTGGCTAACATGCCGCGCGTACCGCGCTGCCGGGCAACCGCATCTGCCGCTGCACCGTGTGCGACACAGCCCGCGCAGGCTGCCTCAAGTAAAGTCAGTTTCTGGCCCAGCATGGCCGCAATGATACCGCTCAGGACATCGCCCATGCCGCCGGATGCCATCCCCGCATTGCCTACATCCGCAATCGCGATGTCACCTGCCGCGCTGGCCACGATCGTGCCTGCGCCTTTCAGCACCACCACACCGCCGTAGCGTTTAGCGAGCGTTTGCGCCGCCTGTAAGCGGTCGCGCTCGACCTCACTGGTCTTCACGCCTAACAGCCGTGCGGCCTCGCCAGGATGCGGAGTAATGATGCGATTCTGACGGTAATCCGGCTTGATTGCCAGCAGGTTAAGCGCATCAGCGTCCCAAAGCATCGGCTTTTCACTGGCCGCGACTTTTTTCAGTGCCTTCTGAGCCCACTCACGTTGTCCCAGTCCGGGCCCGATAGCGATCACGTCTGCCCATTGCTGGGCCTGTTCCAGCGTTTCTTCACGTAGCACATCGACCATGAGCTCCGGCCGCGCGGTCAGAATCGGGCCGATATTATCTTCATGCGTGAGCACGCGCACAAGCCCAGCACCACTGCGCAGCGCCGCTTCCGCCGTCATTCGAATCGCCCCGGCGGTGCCAGTATCCCCTCCCACTACCACTAAACGTCCATGGTCACCTTTGTGCGAAGTGGCTTTTCTTGGTTTCAGCCAGTGCACCAGATCAGCCGCATCGTAGCGTTGAATGGGATCCGTCTCGCCTGCGAGGAAGGTGTTCATCCCTAGCGCATCACAATGTAACCGACCCACGTGATCGCGAGCTTTACCAGTCAACAATCCCGGTTTCAGCACAATCATACTCAGGGTGACATCCGCGTTGATGGCATTGCCAGGCGTGGTGCCAGTGGCAGCATTCAATCCCGATGGAATATCTATCGCGAAGATGGGCGCGGCATGTGCATTGGCCAGATCAATCAATTCAGCGTAAGGCGCGGCTGGCGCACGATTGATGCCGGTGCCGAGCAATGCATCGATGATCACATCAATGTTTTGCGGCCATGACGCATCCGGGGCATGTATCACCCCGCCCGCCGCCAGCCAGGCTTCTTGCGCCTGTTGCGCTTCTTCCGGCAAGGGTTTATTACCGCTGCACGCCAGCAATGTGACGCGCAATCCTGCCGCCTGTGCCAGCCGCGCCACCACATAGCCATCGCCCCCGTTATTACCCTGTCCGCACAGAATCAGCCAGTGCTGCGCCTGCGGCCACTGTGCCCGAACTCGCTCATAGCTCGCCTGCCCGGCGCGCAGCATTAATTCGTACAAGGTTAAACCCAGGCTATCCGCCGCATCGCGCTCCAGTTGCCCTATCGCCTGCGCAGGCCAGACAGAGTGTGGTAAACTGCGCGGGTTTGCTTCAATTGCCTGGTTTCTCATGTCATACCCTCTCGATCTTCAACAGCTTGCCCACCAAATTAAACAGTGGGGGCGCGAACTCGGCTTTCAGCAGGTTGGTATTTGCGATACCGATCTTAGCGCTGAAGAGCCCAAATTACAGGATTGGCTGGAGAAGCAATATCACGGAGAGATGGACTGGATGGCGCGCCACGGCATGATGCGTGCGCGTCCGCATGAACTCCTGCCCGGCACACTGCGCGTGATCAGCGTGCGCATGAACTACCTTCCGGCCAAAGCGGCGTTTGCCAGCACCTTAAAAAATCCTCAGCTAGGCTATGTCAGCCGTTATGCGCTGGGCCGCGATTATCACAAAGTATTGCGCAATCGCCTGAAAAAGCTTGGAGAGTTGATCCAGGCACATTGTGGTGAACTCAATTTCCGCCCGTTTGTTGATTCCGCCCCCATCCTTGAACGCCCGATTGCCGCCAAAGCAGGCCTGGGCTGGACCGGTAAACACTCGCTCATTCTCAATCGCGAAGCCGGTTCCTGGTTCTTTCTCGGCGAGTTGCTGATTGATTTGCCGTTGCCCGTCGATCAGCCTCAGGAAGAACAGTGCGGTCGCTGCGTCGCCTGCATCACTATTTGCCCGACTTCCGCCATCGTTGAGCCTTATGTGGTTGACGCGCGGCGCTGTATTTCTTATCTCACCATCGAGCTGGAAGGCGCGATACCGGAAGAATTCCGTCCGCTGATTGGTAATCGCATCTATGGATGTGACGATTGCCAGCTTATCTGTCCGTGGAATCGTTATGGTCAGTTGACCGATGAAGATGATTTCTCGCCGCGCGCGGTGCTGCACGCGCCGCCGTTGGTGGATCTCTTCAAGTGGGATGAAGCGAAATTCTTGCGAGTCACTGAAGGTTCTGCGATTCGCCGCATCGGCCACTTACGCTGGCTGAGGAATATCGCAGTGGCATTGGGCAATGCGCCCTGGGCAGAAGAAAATCTGGCGGCGTTGCAAATGCGTAGCGGTGAAAACGCCATGCTGGATGAGCATATTGACTGGGCCATCACGCAGCAATTACAGAGGCGTGCGGCACAGAGCGTGGATGTTCAGCCCGCGAAGAAACAGCGCTTAGTGCGCGCCGTCGAGAAAGGCCTGGCCCGTGATGCGTGATTGAGCAATCGCGCAGGATAAAATCCTTTTCCACACGCTGTGAATAAAATTATAAAGCCGAATAGTGACGAGGATCATTATATCGTCTACCAAGACTATTCACAGACTGAAATACCTTTAATTCATTAATAATCAACGATTTAAATGATTACTGTAAATATTTAAGTAGAATATTGCGCGCAGGGGCTTGTCCAGAGCTTGTGGATAACTCTGTTTAAAACAGTTTTGCAGATAGGGTAAAACGCCGTCAGCACGTTGCAGGCGCATTGTGGATAACCTGTAAGATAACTGCAACAGACTACAGGCATCGTTGGTGCTAATGCGGTACGTAAAATTTCCAGAAAGAAAACCAGGCCGCATAAGATCGATAAAGACTGCAGCAGTTTTAAGTCTGATTACGCCCGAGAGCAAATAACATTAGTGAATATGAAAATCTGGAGCGGGAAACGAGACTCGAACTCGCGACCCCGACCTTGGCAAGGTCGTGCTCTACCAACTGAGCTATTCCCGCAAAGAGGTTACTACTAACTAAAACAGATTTTGGAGCGGGAAACGAGACTCGAACTCGCGACCCCGACCTTGGCAAGGTCGTGCTCTACCAACTGAGCTATTCCCGCAAAGAGGTTACTGCTAACGAAGTTTGGAGCGGGAAACGAGACTCGAACTCGCGACCCCGACCTTGGCAAGGTCGTGCTCTACCAACTGAGCTATTCCCGCAAAACTTTCGCGTTACTGCTGCGCACCGTAATAAATTCTTCACCGGTACGGGGTGCGCATTATACGAGAAATCCTTTCAGTCGCAAGAGTCTAAAAGCAAAATTTTACGCTTTCAGTGCGTTTGCTGATTTAATCAGCAACCTGATGATTTCCTGCGCACCCTTAGGCGATTAAAGCTGCAAGAAGTGTTCGCGGTAGTAGGCCAACTCGGCAACGGACTCGCGGATATCATCCAGCGCCTGGTGACTGCCCGCTTTTTTGAAGCCCGGCAGGATATCGGGTTTCCAGCGACGCGCCAGTTCTTTCAGCGTGCTGACATCCAGATAACGGTAGTGGAAGTAGGCTTCCAGCTCCGGCATGTATTTGAACAGGAAGCGGCGATCCTGGCCGATGCTATTGCCGCAAATCGGAGAAGTGTTAGCCGGAACCCACTGCTTGAGAAATTCGATGGTCGCCAGCTCTGCAGCACGGTCGTCGTATTGGCTGGCTTTCACACGTTCTACCAGACCACTGTTGGTGTGCGTACGCACATTCCACTCATCCATCAATGCCAATTGCTCATCAGACTGATGCACCGCAAACACCGGGCCTTCTGCCAGGATATTCAGGTTGGCATCGGTGACGATCGTGGCGATCTCAATAATGCGATCCTGCTCCGGATCCAATCCGGTCATTTCCAGGTCGATCCAAATCAGATTATTTTCATTTCCAGCTGTCATGCGTTTCCCGCCTGTTGCCAAAGTCGTCATTACACTCGTTTCAGGTGTATCATAGACGTTTTGCCCAGCGGGGCGAAGCCTGGCGAAAGCCGTGAGAGGATGCGTGAGCAAAAATAAACTGTCGAAGGGTCAACAACGTCGCGTAAGCGCTAACCATCAGCGTCGTCTGCAGCAACGGAATGAAAAGCCGGAACCGGATGACAACCTGTTTGGAGAAGCGAGCGAAGGCGTGGTGATCAGCCGTTTCGGCATGCACGCAGATGTGGAAGATGGCGTGGGCGAAGTGCATCGCTGCAATATCCGTCGCACCATTCGCTCACTGGTCACCGGTGACCGTGTGCTGTGGCGTGCGGCGATTGGCGGCGGCAAAGGCATCGTAGAAGCAGTTCACGAACGTAAAACGGTACTGACGCGTCCGGATTTCTATGATGGCGTCAAACCGATCGCGGCGAACATCGATCAGATCATCATTGTGTCGGCGATCCTGCCGGAGCTGTCGCTCAATATCATCGATCGTTATCTGGTGGCCAGTGAAACCCTGGGCGTTGAGCCACTGCTGGTCCTGAACAAAACCGATCTGCTCGACGCGGAAGCCCGCGCGTTTGTGGATGAGCAGATGGATATCTATCGCAAAATTGGCTATCGCGTGTTGATGGTATCCAGCCGTGCCAAAGATGGCCTGGCGGAGCTGGAACAGGCCTTAACCGATCGCGTGAGCATTTTTGCCGGTCAATCTGGTGTGGGTAAATCTAGTTTGCTAAACAATTTGCTGGGACTGGAATTGGCGGGCGATGAGATTCTGACCAACGATGTGTCTGATAACTCCGGTCTGGGCCAACACACCACCACCGCCTCACGCCTGTATCACTTCCCGCACGGCGGCGACGTGATCGATTCTCCAGGCGTACGTGAATTCGGTTTATGGCATCTGGAGCCGGAACAAATCACCCGTGGATTTGTCGAATTCCGTGAGTTTATCGGCGGTTGCCGTTTCCGCGACTGCAAGCATGATACCGATCCCGGCTGTGCCATTCGCGAAGCAGTTGAAGAAGGGACGATTAACATCTCGCGCTTCGATAACTACCACCGGATTCTGGAGAGTATGGCGCAGGTAAAAACGCGTAAAAACTTTTCCGCCAGCGAAGATTAACGGGTACAACGGCACATTCGCCAACTGACCGGGGCGCTGCTACAATCCGCCCCCTTTTGTGTAAACCAAGCGTAATTAAGCCAGGAGGCAATGGTGTTTGATCGTTTTAAACTCGGCCTGAATCATATTCTGCCTAAAAAAGGGCTGACCGAACTTGCCGGCTGGGGCGCCAGTCGTCGCGGTGGCTGGCTGACCAAAGCGGTCATCGACATGTTTGTCTGGTACTACAAAGTGGATATGGCCGAAGCCAGCAAACCCCATACTGGTAGCTATCGCACCTTCAATGACTTCTTCGTGCGTCCGCTAAAAGAGGGTGCGCGCCCGATTGATCCCGATGCGACCCTGCTGGCGCTGCCAGCTGATGGCGCGGTGAGCCAGTTAGGCCGCATTGAAGGCGATCAGATCTTCCAGGCGAAAGGCCATTATTATTCGTTGCAGGCCTTGCTGGCCGGTAACGACGATCTGGCAGAAAAGTTCGTCGATGGTGAGTTCATCACCACCTATCTCGCACCGCGCGATTATCACCGTGTGCACATGCCCTGTAACGGTATTCTGCGCGAAATGATTTATGTGCCGGGCGATCTTTACTCCGTCAACCCGCTGACAGCACGTAACATCCCGAATCTGTTTGCACGCAATGAGCGTGTGATCTGCGTCTTCGATACCGATCATGGCCCGATGGTGCAGATCCTGGTAGGGGCAACCATTGTCGGCAGCATCGAAACCGTGTGGGCGGGCACCATTACGCCACCACGTGAAGGGGTGATTAAACGCTGGCGTTATCCTTCAGCGGATCACGACGGCGCCGTTGTGTTGTTGAAAGGTCAGGAAATGGGGCGTTTCAAACTCGGTTCGACGGTAATTAACCTGTTCGCACCGGGCCGCGTGAAGCTGGCGGAAAGTCTCGAAGCCGAGAGTAAAACCCGTCTTGGCCAACCGCTGGCGATTGCCCTGCCGCAGCCCGGCGACAGCGCCCCGCTCGCTGAATAACCGGAACCTCTCCCGTGCGCGTTCTTCTCTCCCTACTGCTGAGCCTGGTGCTCAGCAGTTCTGTATTGGCAGCCACCGTTCCCCCCGCGAGTCAGTTGAAGCAGGAACTGGATGCGGCCAAATCCGCCAAAGCCTCTCCTGCTCAAGCTGAGCAAGTTCAGGCCATTGAAGCAGCCATCAATTTCCTCACTGAGCGCGATGAATCGCTGGAGCGCGCTAAACAGTATCAGCAGGTGATTGATGATTTTCCGCGGCTGGCACGTGAACTGCGTCAGCAGATCGCCACACTGACCGACAGCAGTAAAACGGTGCGCAATAACATGAGCAGCGCCGAGCTGGATCAGGAAATCCTGCAAATCAGCAGCCAGTTACTGGAAGAAGGGCGTCAGGCGCAACAGGAGCAGGATCGCGCACGTGAGATTAGCGATTCACTTTCCCAGTTACCGCAGCAGCAAACCGATGCTCGCCGGGCGATGACCGAAAGCGATCGCCGCGCTCAGGGTTTCTCAGCGGCCGCCACGCCGCTGGCTCAGGCGCAGATTTATGCCCGCCTGGCCGAAAATGCTGCCAATAAAGCCCGTGTCGATGAGTTAGAACTGGCACAGCTCTCCGCCAATAATCGCCAGGAGCTGGCGCGTATGCGGGCGGAAGTGCATCAGCGTAAAGTGACGCAGCTGGATAACTATCTGCAATCGTTGCGCAATCAGCTGAATAATCAGCGTCAGCGAGAAGCGGAACTGGCGCTCGAACGCACCGAACAGCTGGCGGAAAACAGTGGCGATTTACCGGCTTCGATCAGCGATCAATTCCGCGTCAACCGTGAGCTATCAGCCGACCTGAATGCGCAAGCCCAACGTATGGATTTGGTCGCTTCGCAGCAACGTTTGGCCACCAACCAAACGCTACAGGTACGCCAGGCGCTCAGCACGCTGCGCGAACAATCACAATGGCTGGGCGCCTCGAATCTGCTGGGTGAAGCCTTACGTGCGCAAGTCGCCCGATTGCCGGATATGCCGAAGTCGCAGCAGATAGACAGTGAGATGGGCCAACTGCGTGTGCAACGGCTGCATTATGAAGATTTGCTGGAGCGGCAAAAGGATCTGCGCAAAGAGAAGCAGGATGACGGCACGCCGTTCACCAGTGAGCAAACCCGTATTCTTGATGCCCAGTTGAAAACCCAGCGCGAGCTGCTCAACTCACTGATCTCCGGCTGCGATACACTGATTCTGGAAATCACCAAGCTGAAGGTGTCGAACACGCAGTTGCAGGACGCCCTGGGAGAAGTGAAGGAAGCCACCCACCGTTATCTGTTCTGGACGGCGGATGTCAGCGCCATCGACCTGAAGTATCCGATTGACGTGGCGCGTGACTTAACCCGCCTGCTGTCGCTGGATACCTTAGGGCAACTCGGTAAAGCGCTGGCGATGATGTTTACCAGCAAAGAAACCGTGATGCCAATCATCTGCGCAGTGCTGTTAGTGGGCTTTAGCATCAGCTCGCGCCGTCATTACAATGCTTTTATGGCGCGTTCCGCCAGCAAAGTGGGCAAAGTGACCCAGGACCGCTTTAGCCTGACGTTGCGCACTGTGTTCTGGTCAATTCTGGTCGCCGTGCCGCTGCCGGTATTGTGGGCAGCGCTGGGCTTTGGTTTGCAGCACGCCTGGCCTTATCCGTTTGCCGTTGCGATTGGAGATGGCATCACTGCCACGCTGCCGCTGCTGTGGGCCTTTATGATCAGCGCTGCTTTTGCGCGTCATGATGGGCTATTTGTGGTGCACTTCCGCTGGCCGCAGGCGCGAGTCGCGCGTGCCATGCGTTACTACTCGCTGACGGTTGGCCTGATTGTGCCGCTGATCATGCTGCTGATTGCCTTTGCCAATCTCGACGATCCACAGTTCTCCGGCACGCTCGGTCGCCTGTGCTTCATTTTGATTTGCGGTGCGTTAAGTATTGTCACCGTCAGCCTCAAACGTGCAGGCATTCCGCTGTATCTGGATAAAGAGGGCAACGGCGACAACTTCGTTAACCGTATTCTGTGGAACCTGATGATTGCCATCCCGCTGGTAGCGGCGTTGGCTTCCTGCATCGGCTATCTGGCGACCGCGCAGGCGCTGCTGGCGCGCCTGGAAACCTCGGTAGGCATTTGGTTCTTCCTGTTGGTGATTTACCACATTATCCGCCGCTGGATGCTGATCCAACGCCGTCGCATCGCCTTTGATCGCGCCCGCCAACGCCGTGCCGATATGCTGGCGAACCGCGCGCGCAGTGAAGAAGAGAAAGAGCAACAGACTCCCGCCAACGCCGATACGATTGAGATCGATGAACCGAGCCTGGATCTGGATGAGATCAGTGCGCAGTCGTTGCGTCTGGTGCGCTCTATTCTTACGTTGATTGCGCTGGTATCGGTGATTGTACTGTGGTCAGAAATTCACTCGGCCTTTAGTTTCCTCGACAACATCCCACTGTGGGATGCCAGCACCACAGTGCAGGGCGTGGAGAGCGTGCAGCCGATTACGCTGGGCGCGGTGCTGATTGCCATTCTGGTGTTCATTATCACCACTCAGCTGGTGCGTAATATGCCTGCCCTGCTGGAACTGGCGTTGCTGCAACACATTAGCCTGTCACCTGGCACCGGTTATGCCATCACTACCCTGACCAAATACGTGCTGATGCTGATTGGCGGATTAGTCGGCTTCTCGATCATTGGCGTTGAGTGGGCAAAACTGCAGTGGCTGGTGGCGGCGTTAGGTCTGGGGTTGGGCTTTGGTATGCAGGAGATCTTTGCCAACTTTATTTCTGGTCTGATTATCTTGTTCGAAAAGCCAATTCGTATCGGCGATACCGTCACCATTCGCGATCTGACCGGCAGCATTACCCGCATCAATACCCGCGCCACCACGATTACCGACTGGGACCGTAAAGAGATCATCGTGCCTAACAAGGCCTTTATCACTGAGCAGTTCGTTAACTGGTCGTTGTCGGATTCTGTCACGCGTGTGGTGCTGACCATCCCGGCTCCGGCACACGTCAACAGTGATGAAGTCACCAACATTCTCAAGCAGGCGGCCGAGCGCTGTACCTACGTGCTGGATATGCCCGCACCGGATGTGTTCCTGGTAGATTTACAGCAAGGCATTCAGCTGTTTGAATTGCGTGTGCACGCAGCTGAGATGGGCCACCGCATGCCGCTGCGTCATGAGTTGCATCAGTTGATTCTGCGCGGCTTTGAAGAGCACGGTATTGAGATGCCGTTCCCACCATTCCAGGTGCGTATGGAAACGCTGGGACGTAAAACACCGGCCAGCAATGGCTCACCGTCCAGCCAGACCTTTAAATCTGGCGGCTTATAAATGACAACGCCCGGCAATCTCCGGGCGCTGTTTTTTCTGCTGAGCGTTACTTCACAAACTCTACGCCCTGCGCGATGTCTTTCTTCAGCGTCTCCAGCATGCCGCTGAGCGCCTGCTGTTCAAACGCACTCAAAGGACCCAACGGGCGACGTTCCACAATACCGTTCTTGCCGATCAGCAGCGGTTGTGAGAAGAAGCGCGCATACTCACCGTCCCCTTCAACATAAGCACATTCGACCACGTTTGCTTCGCCCTGCAGCGCACGCACCAGTGAGAGACCAAAGCGCGCAGCAGCCTGCCCCATGGACAAGGTCGCCGATCCACCACCGGCTTTCGCTTCCACCACTTCGGTGCCGGCGTTTTGAATACGCTTAGTGAGGTCAGCCACTTCCTGTTCGCTGAAGCTGATGCCTTTAACCTGCGACAGCAGCGGCAAAATTGTCACGCCTGAGTGCCCCCCCACCACCGGGACCTCGATCTCGGTGGGCTGCTTGCCTTTCAACGCTGCAACAAAGGTGTTGGCGCGGATAATGTCGAGGGTTGAGACACCAAACAGACGGTTCTTGTCATACACGCCGGCTTTCTTCAGCACTTCAGCCGCAATGGCCACCGTGGTGTTAACCGGATTAGTGATCACGCCAATCAGCGCTTTCGGCGCGGTGCTGGCAACCTGCTCGATCAGGTTACGTACAATGCCCGCGTTAACGTTAAACAGGTCGGCGCGATCCATGCCGGGTTTACGTGCCACACCCGCAGAAATCAGCACAATATCGGCTCCCTGCAGCGCAGGTGTCGCGTCTTCGCCACTAAACCCTTCCACCTTCACAGAGGTAGGAATATGGCTGAGATCAACCGCCACCCCGGGCGTGACCGGGGCGATATCATAAAGTGAGAGAGCGGAACCTGCGGGTAATTGAGTTTTGAGCAGCAGTGCGAGCGCCTGGCCAATACCACCGGCTGCACCGAGAACGGCAACTTTCATCCTGAACTCCTTATGAAGGTGGGGCAGAGATATGCCGAAAATCCATCAGGTTACGAGTTTAATCAACTTCTCAGGCGATAGCGACAAACCTGTCGCGCAATAACATGACGCCGCAATCGGCTCCCGAGACATCTCCACTTCAGAAGTCGCCTGAATGATACAATCGCAGCCAGAAGACAATGGACGGCAATGATCATCGATATAGTTGTTACCACTTCAATACTATAACAACATTGCAACCTTCGCTTTGCGCGTCAGCCCGCGATTTTGGCGCAACACAAAACTCTGCTATGATGCCTGTCCGCAGTTGATTAGCGCGATTCGCTCACTACGCTTATTGCATAAAAATTCATCTAAATGCATAATAATTTATCTGCTGCTGGCCTGTTGCCTGCTGCACCCCTCTTTTATTGGTAGCTTATGCGAAACCCATCAAAACAAGACGACTTGATCAAAGCGTTCAAAGCGTTATTAAAAGAAGAAAAATTCAGCTCTCAGGGCGAAATCGTACAGGCGCTGCAGGAAGACGGCTTCGAGAACATCAACCAGTCAAAAGTTTCTCGTATGCTGACAAAGTTTGGTGCCGTGCGCACCCGTAATGCCAAAATGGAAATGGTTTATTGTTTGCCAGCCGAACTTGGCGTGCCGACCACCACCAGCCCATTGAAGAATCTGGTGCTGGATATCGATTACAACGATGCCTTAGTGGTGATTCACACCAGCCCGGGTGCTGCGCAGCTGATTGCACGCCTGCTGGATTCACTTGGTAAAGCGGAAGGCATTCTCGGTACTATCGCGGGGGATGACACCATCTTTATTACCCCTGCGCGCAGTTTCTCCGTAAAACAGCTGCACGATGCCGTGCTGGTTTTATTCGAACAGGAACTATAAAACCCTGGTCTTAACCGGCAGATCATCTGCCGGTAACATCCTTCCTGACGATCCGTTACCCGCCACGCTTGTTACAAAATCCTTTTTTAATAATAAGTTATCGATATAGCTGCCGGTTCTGCATCCGACGAAATATTGGTACGACCTTTTCCCCTTCTTGACCATTCGCGCTATTTTACACTGCTTTACATATTGTGCTCAGTGGTTATAGCTTCTTATGGCGTATCAGCCAGCGTGATCGACCATGATCTTTCGCACGAAAAGATAATTTGATGCAGATCATTGTTTTTACGAATAAATCACAGCCAACGGTTAAGAATCAACCGGTTTTAATAACTTCCAGTTCTAAAAAGGTGCCATAAGGATAAAGAATAACAACCAAACATTATTAGCCAGATATTAATTTCATGGGTGATTAGATCTATACTTGTTTTCGTGATGCAAATCACACGAAAGAAAAAGATAAAAACAGAAGACGAGGAAAAATACCATGAACGTTAAAACTACTATCGCAACCCTGAGTGTTCTATCTGCCCTGTCATTTGGTGCTTTTGCAGCAGATTCTATCAATGCCCAACAGGCAGCGAATCTGCAACCTGCCGGCACCATCAGTGTGAGCGGCGTGGGCGGTTCTCCGATGGATATCCATGAGCAGCTGAATGCGAAAGCCGATCAGGAAGGTGCTAAAGCCTACCGTGTGATCGAAGCGAATACCGGCGACAGCTATCACGCCACCGCTGAGCTTTATAAATAAGTTGACTGAACAAGACGCAGTGTGAACGGCGACCCGTTTGAGACGCATTTGCCTCTCAGGTTGCCAAACCCCATTTCAGGAGAGTGAATCATGAAAACCAAATTAGCTATCGCCATCGTAAGTCTGGCTTCCGTGTTGTCTTTCGGTGCCAGTGCCGCCAGCCTGGTTTCTAACGAACAAGCTGCACAGCTGCAACCGCTGAATCAAACTGTCAGCGTGAGCGGTGTTGACGGCGACCAGACCAACGTCCGTCAGGAGCTGTCTCAGAAAGCTGATGCGCAAGGTGCCAGCCACTATCGCATCATTGAAAACAATCGCGGCGACACCTTCCACGTGACCGCTGAATTGTACAAATAAGACTAAATCGAACGTCGGGCGCCTGAATGGCGCCAGACAATTGATCGACGACCCGCCTCACCCACCTTTTGCCGCAGGTTGTTGATTACAACGAGGAGAAAAATCATGAAAATCAAAGCAACCATCGCAGCCGCCAGCCTTCTTTCCTTGTTTACCTTTGGTGCATCAGCAGCCCAACTGGTAACGGATGAGCAGGCGCAAAATCTGCAACCTACCGGCAGCACTATCACCATCAGCGGTACCGGCGGTTCGCCAATGGATTACCGTGCTGAGCTTTCTCAGAAAGCCGATGCACAAGGTGCCAGTGCTTATAAAGTGATTGAAGCGAAAACCGGCGATAGCTATCACGTGACCGCCGAGCTGTATAAATAATTCCTCGTCAATTCTGACGAACCCTTTGGCCCCGCTCGCCGGGGCCCTTTTTCGGCTTGTCACTTCACATTAAAGCGGAGCTGGCCTTCCAGCTCCTCTTCTGCTTCATCAAACAGCAGGATTAATGCGCCATACCGGCGTTTCTGCCCTGTCCCCAGATTCACAAACTCAATTTCCAGCGGCAATGGCAACTGCTCCCCAAGTATCGCATCCCAGAGATCGTCAAGATCGCTGATGGCCAGATCCGCCAGCGCAAAACGATCGCTGAACTGGCGATAGAAATGGGCTTGATCGACGATTTCGTCAAAATCAAAACGCTCGGTTCTCATCGTGATTCCCTCTTGCAGGCAGGGCCGCCCGTCAGGCAAGCCCACCAATATGCAGCGCTTTCACTTCCAGGTACTCTTCCATTCCCAACACCGATCCTTCACGTCCCAAACCGGACTCTTTTACACCGCCAAACGGTGCCAGTTCAGTGGATACGGCACACTCATTAATGCCAATCATCCCGGCCTCCAGCGCCGCCGAGACGCGGAACACCCGTTGCAGATTTTGCGTGTAGAAATAGGCGGCTAATCCGTATTCCGTGTTATTGGCGCGCTGAATGACATCGGCTTCATCATCAAAGCGGAAGCAGGCGGCGACCGGACCAAAGGTCTCTTCCTGGGCCAGCTTCATCCCCTCATGCGCCTCGGCAATCACCGTCGGCTGCCAGAAGTTGCCCCCCAGCGGATGACGCTCGCCGCCAATCAGCAACTTACCGCCTTTGCTCAGCGCATCCTTTACGTGCTCTTCCACTTTATCCAGCGCCGAGCGCTCGATCAGCGGGCCGACAATCACGCCTTCCTCTACGCCATTACCCACTTTCAGCTTGCCCACGGCATCGGCCAGTTGATTGACGAAACGATCGTAGACCGCGTTGTGTACATAAAAGCGGTTAACGCTGACACAGACCTGGCCCGCATTGCGGAATTTGTTAGCAATGGCGCCCTGTACCGCCGCATCAATATCCGCATCCTCAAACACGATATAAGGCGCATTGCCACCCAGCTCCATCGAGACTTTCTTCATGGTGTCCGCGGCATTGCGCATCAGCGTTTTGCCCACGGCGGTTGAACCGGTGAACGAGATTTTACGCACCGCCGGACTCGACATAATGGCGTCGCTGATGGCATGGGTATCGCCCGCCACCGCATTTAACACGCCATCGGGCACACCCGCTTCCTGCGCCAGCGCGACTAACGCAAACGCGCACAGCGGCGT
Organism: Candidatus Pantoea communis; assembly: GCF_011752685.1. Taxonomy (NCBI): domain Bacteria; kingdom Pseudomonadati; phylum Pseudomonadota; class Gammaproteobacteria; order Enterobacterales; family Erwiniaceae; genus Pantoea; species Candidatus Pantoea communis. The sequence goes on along the minus strand of NZ_VWXC01000031.1, from coordinate 20,482 downwards.
ATTGTTCGCCGGTTTGATGATGCCGGTACAGCCTGCTGCCAGCGCCGGGCCAAGCTTGCGTGTCAGCATCGCCATCGGGAAATTCCACGGCGTGATAGCCGCCACCACACCAATCGGTTCACGTGTTGCCAAAATGCGTGATCCGGGTTTCGCCGGCGGGATGATTTCGCCGTTGGCACGTTTAGCTTGCTCGGCAAACCATTGAATAAAGCTGGCGGCGTACTCGACTTCGCCTTCGGCTTCTTTCAGGGGTTTGCCCTGCTCGGCGGTCATCAGTTGCCCGAGCCAGCTTTTGTTCTCAATGATCAGTTGATACCAGCGATTAAGAATCTCCGCGCGCTGTTTCGCAGTTTTATCACGCCATGCCGGGAAAGCCTGCTGAGCGGCAGCGATGGCCCGCTCGGTTTCCGCCTTACCCGCGCGTGCGACTTTTGCCAGCACTTCGCCGGTTGCCGGATTAGTGACGTCAAAGGTGGCACTGGCGTTGTGCCACTGGCCCGCAGCGAAATAGCCGGTTTTGAACAGCGCGTGTTGTTGTAGAGAGGTGGACATTATTCTTCTCCTGCTAGTTTGCATTCTGTCAGGAAAGTATAGATGCCAATATCATCGGGTTTTGTGTCAGCGTGGGATCAAAAAGGCCGCTGCAACGTGCAGCGGCCGATTTCAGATTTGGATGAGGGTGTTTTGGTATTTATCCAGCATCAACGAGAGCCGTTTCACCGGTTCGGTAACGCTCTCCGGTGCCGAATAGTGATGGAGCTTTTCCTGATAAATCTCCAGTTCCTTCAACAAACGCTCAAAGTAGTAGCGCCGCTTGTCATCGCTGGTGGCTGAAATCACGCGATCGGCGGTGTATCGCAACTGACGGTGATAAGCCGAAAGCTCCGCGTTAACCGGGACTTCAGCATTACGCAGTCGCTGATGACCGATAATCAGCGTCAGTGCGATGCGGTATTTGTCGATATCGCCGGGGAACAGATTGAGCAGCAGGAACAGCTGCTGATAGAGCGCGGGCAGATGATTCTCGCGACGGCGCGCCTGATTAGTGGTCAAGGCCGCCACAGCCGCATACATAAAGCGATTCAACAATTTACGGCCGGTACGTGCTTTGGATTTATCGCGAATCAGCAGAATCACCATCATCGCCACAAAGCTGCCGATCCACTGGCCCAACGCATTATCGAGGAAGACGTTGAACTCGAACTTCATCGGATTATCCAGCACCAGCACATTGATGGTGCCAATCAACGCACCTAACGTACCAATCTGGCGTCGTTGCACGAAGATACCGCCGATAAACCCGAGTGCGCCAATCGCGATACACAACAACAACGCGCTTTGCTGGGTAGCTGGCAGGATATAGATGAAGTAGAGCATGCCGAGTGGTACGGCGAAGGCCATACCGTAGAAGAAGTCTTTCGCCATCATCAACGGATTCGGCATACGCATCGCCAGCGCGGTGATGACGGCCAGCATCACCATACAGCCACTGCCCGAAGTCCAGCCGGTATAGAGCCAAAACAGAGAGCCGAGCGCGGTCGCCACAAAGGTACGCACGCCGTTGATCATCGCATGATGGGTTTCCGCCGAACGTGCCTGAATCACCACTTCGCGCTGCAGGATGCTCTCTTCCAGCGTAGTGATACGGCTGTTGCTGCGCACACCATTAATCAGCAGCAGATACTCTGTTGCTGCGCCGACCCAACTTGCCACTGTCATCGGCACATTTTTGTTGCTGACGCTGATCAAACGACGCATCACCTTCATACGCTTATGCACGTCATCGACGTTATGGACGTCTTTCTCAATCAGCAGGCGATACTGCGTCGGAATATAATCCGGACGAGCGTTTTGAATCAGGAAGGTTTCAGCGGCTTGCGTAATTAACGTCAGCGACAGCGTATTCAGCATCTGTAAGCGGCGGCTGGTATTTTTCCAGCGCGAAGATTCCATCAGCAATTGGCTGCGCATGCCGTTGAGTGCCGTGGTGCGACGTACCAGCGCGCTCCAGGTGCGATCCACCTCGTCTTTATCCGCGTGGGCGACACACAGCTGCAGCAGTTTGTAATGCGCCACCAGCAGCGAATCGACTTCTGCATCAATCACTTTTTTGATCGAGCGCGGCGAAAACAGCATATCCGCAAGAATCGCACACAGAATCCCAATGACGATTTCACTGCAACGCTCAACGGCAAACTGGGGTGCCAGCGTTAAACCGCCACTGGCATCGGCAGTAATCACGATTATCAGTGCAGTGTAACCCGCCAGTCCCAATGCGTAAGAGTTCTCGACCTTAATCAGCGAAGAGAGCCAGACGCACATCCCCGCCCATAAACAGCACAGCAGCAGCATCACCACCGGTGCACGCACCGTAGCGATCATGATGGTGAGGGCGGCAATACAGCCAATAAATGTACCAATGATGCGCAGAATGCCGCGATAGCGCAGTGCGCCAGAATAGGGATCGCCCCCCGCAGCAAAGGCGGTACCACCAGCAACAATGCCGGCGGTCATCACCGCCCAACGCGGCGTTTCCAGATTAAAGTGAAAGCCAATCATCAGCGCCGCAACCAGCGCAAATGTCAGCTTCACCGGGAAACGCAAAAACTCAATCATAACGCCCTCGCTTAACCAAACTCGCGCAGGCGGTTAAAGAACTGCGTCAACGGCGAGACTTTGGTCTGGCGATCTTTATCACCGGTGATCACTACCGTGGCGGTAGTGCCCGCCGGAAAGCGGTTGCCCGGTTGATCGTCAAGACGAATACGCACCGGTACGCGCTGTGCCAGTCGTACCCATTCGAGGTTGGAATCGATGGTCGCCATACCTTTGCTGTCCACGCTGCTGCTGCTGTTGGTCACGCCCGCCGCGATGCTGTCCACCGTGCCGCGCAATACGGTATTACTGCCCAGCGGGGTGATTTCAGCGCGGAAGCCCGGACGCACGCCATCCAGCTTGGTCTCTTCCATATAAGCCAGCACATAGAATGAGTGCTGCTGTACCAATGCCACGGCAACGGAACCACGGGTGATGAACTCGCCCTGATAAACGTTCAGGTTAGTGACCCAGCCATCTGAAGGCGCTTTGATGGTGGTGCGATCCAGGTCGATCACCGCCAGATCGCGCGTTGCCACCGATTTCGCCAGCTGATGTTCGCTGGTTTGCAGATCGTTATTAGCCTGGTCGATGGCTTCACGCGACATGGCACTGGTGCCGAGTTGATTACGGCGCGCCGCTTCACGACGCTTTTCATTGACGAGTGCCTGGTAATATTCGACATCCGCCTGGGCTTCATCCAGCGCTTTCTGGTAGCGCGGGCGATCCACGACAAACAGCGTATCCCCCTGTTTCACCAGCTGGTTGTCGTGCACCGGCACGTCAGTGATAAGGCCGGTCACGTCCGGCGAGATCGCCACCACATCAGCGGAGAATTTGGCGTCACGCGTCCAGGGCGATTCGGTGTAGAACACCCAGGCGCGGAAGATGATCACGATTGCGATGATAACCAGCAGGATAGTAATCGCGTAACGCGCGATTTTTCTTATGAGCGCTTTCACTTAAAAACCTCAGACGAATAGACGGGATACAAGGTAAAACACGCAGCAATACAACGCTGTGTTAAAAAGTGCCGGATGCCACACCAGGTCATAAATTCCGCTGGGCGTCAGCACGCGTTTCACCAGCCAGAACAGCGCCAGAGAAACCAGTAGTTCAATGAAGATGGGCGGAAAACTCAGCCCGAATACGACAAATACCGGAAGCACACTCATTACGGTTCCTTAGTTCGACCTTGCCGGATTGCACCGATACCTGCCCTCATGCCGCATGGCACGTCGGGTTGAGAATCAGGGGATGATTGGGAGACTGATGGCAACATTCAGGCCGCGTTGAGCTAATGATAGCGTATCATCGTGTAAACACAGCCGTGTTAAGGTGCGGTGAACAGACCCAGCGTGCGTATAGTAACGCGCATGACTATACGTTTTCTACATATTGTGAGCTAAATCACTTTTTAGCCAGAGTAAACAATGGAACGACTTAAAGGCATGTCCATTTTCGCCAAAGTGGTTGAATTAGGTTCTTTTACCGCCGCGGCACGTCAGCTTCATCTTAGCGTTTCGTCAATCAGCCAAATTGTCGCCAAACTGGAAGATGAGTTGCAGGTCAAATTGTTAAATCGCAGCACCCGCAGTATTGGTCTGACCGAAGCAGGTAAGATCTACTATCAGGGCTGCCGCCGCATGCTGGCTGAAGCGTCTCAGGTGCACGAACAGCTTTATGCCTTTAATAATACGCCGATCGGTATTCTGCGTATCGGCTGCTCTTCCACCATGGCGCAAAACGTGTTGTCTGCAATGACCAGCGATATGCTACGTGAATATCCTGGTCTGAGCGTCAATCTGGTTACCGGCATTCCCGCGCCAGATTTGATCGCTAACGGCTTGGATCTCGTAGTCCGCGTAGGCGCGTTGCAAGATTCAAACCTGTTCTCACGCCGACTGGGCGCGATGCCGATGGTGGTCTGTGCCGCAAAAAGTTATCTGGCACAGCATGGTACGCCAGACAAACCGGGTGAAATCGATAATTTTTCATGGCTGGAGTACAGCGTACGCCCGGATAACACCTTTGAACTGGTCGCGCCGGAAGGGTTGGTGACGCGGCTGACGCCACAAGGGCGCTTCGTGACTAATGATTCACAGACGCTGATTCGCTGGCTGAAAGCCGGTTGCGGCATCGCCTATGTCCCCCTGATGTGGGTGATTGATGAGATTAACGCCGGGGAGATCGATATTCTGTTCCCGCAATATCACTCAGAACCGCGTCCGGTGTATGCGCTCTATACCGAGAAAGACAAGATGCCGTTGAAGGTGCAGGTATGTATCGATTATCTGACCGAGTACTTTAAGCAGGTGGCGCAACAGTATCAGCAGCATCGTAAGAGTTAACGGTCTGGGCGCCATACAGGGTGTCCCTTCGATGCGCGAAACGACTATTTGTAAGGTGCGCCATAGGGAAACTCAGACTGTTCGATAATCTATAGAGTCCGCCATGCGAACATCAACTTACGGTCATTCGTAGAGGCCGCCGTGGAATCATCAGACTCCACGGCCATTCGAAATGGTGCGTCATGGGGACATCAGACTTTACTGTCATTCGTCAGGTGCGCATTGATGCGCACCAGCAATGATTATGCAGTTCCGCCGACGGTGATTTTATCCAGCTTCAGGGTTGGCTGGCCGACGCCGACCGGCACACTCTGCCCCTCTTTACCGCACACGCCAACGCCTTTATCCAGCGCCAGATCGTTACCAACCATTGAGATCTGCTGCATTGCTTCAATACCCGAACCAATCAGCGTTGCACCTTTCACCGGCGTGGTGACTTTGCCGTTTTCAATCAGATAGGCTTCTGAGGTTGAGAAGACAAACTTGCCGGAGGTGATATCCACCTGACCTCCACCAAAGTTTGGTGCATAAATCCCGTACTCAACGCTGGAAATGATGTCCTGCGGCGTGGATTTACCCGCCAGCATATAGGTGTTGGTCATACGTGGCATCGGCAGATGCGCATAGGATTCACGACGCCCGTTACCGGTTGGCGGTACGCCCATCAGACGCGCATTGAGCTTGTCCTGCATGTAGCCTTTGAGCACACCGTTTTCGATCAGGACGTTATACTGGCCTGGCACGCCTTCGTCATCCACTGCCAGTGAGCCGCGCAGCCCTTCGATGGTGCCATCGTCAACCACGGTGCAGAGTTCAGAGGCCACCAGTTGCCCCATTTTTCCGCTGAAGACCGAAGTTTCACGACGATTGAAATCGCCTTCCAGACCATGACCGACTGCTTCATGCAGCAGCACGCCCGGCCAGCCAGCGCCCAATACCACCGGCAAGGTGCCCGCAGGAGCGGCAACAGCTGAGAGGTTCACCAGCGCCAGACGCACCGCTTCACGCGCCCACGCATCGGCACGCACATCACCGTTTTCATCGGCATAGAAGAACTCATAACCGGTACGCGCGCCGCCGCCGCTGGAGCCGCGTTCACGTTTACCCTGATCTTCCACCTGCACGCTGATCGACAGACGCACCAGTGGGCGGATATCCGCAGCCAGCGTACCATCGGTCGCCGCCACCAGCACCTGTTCGTACACGCCAGTCAGGCTGGCATTGACTTCCTGCACGCGCGGATCGGCCGCACGTGCCACGGTATCAACACGATGCAGCAGTGCAATTTTGTCTTCGCGCGTCAGGCTGTCCAGCGGATTCACCGGCGCATATAGCGAACGGTTGATCACAGCTGAAAGTGTATGCGCTTTGCCATTGCCCTGCTCACGCACAATACTGCGCGCGGCTTCAGAAGACTGGCGCAGGGCGTTCAGGGTGATTTGGTCTGCGTAAGCGAAACCGGTTTTCTCACCACTGATTGCACGCACACCGACACCCTGGTCGATGTGGTAAGAACCATCTTTAATGATTTTGTCTTCCAGCACCCAGGATTCATGGAAACTGGACTGGAAGTAGAGGTCGGCATAATCCAGACGACGTTCTGAAAGCTGCCCTAACAGGGAAAAAAGGTCCTGCTGATTAATGCTGTTCGCAGCTAGTAACTGCTCACTTACCAGATTCAGAGTCATCGTTTCTCACTCATTATGTGCTCGGATAGTCATAGCCTGCGGCAATTCCCCGACGGCGTCAAATTCACTTCTTGTCGTCTTCGCGCGGTTTGCGCAGCACTTCATTGATTTCCGGTTTATCCAACGGTCCGCTAATGTGATAACGCAGTAGCGAGATCTTATTCCATAGCGGGCCCAATACTTTACTGGCGGCAAATACGGCGGCCCCGATCACCGGGTTGACCACAAAGGCCGTCGCCACTCCCACCGAAGCGGAGATCTCAGGGGCAACGACCGCTTCCATATCAATCTGGCGTTTTGCCAGGTCGATCTGCCCCTGCATGGCGATATCCGCTTCAAGGCCATCAACCAGCAGGTTATCCGTGTGCATCACACCATTTTCGATCCACGCCGTGCCGTTAATTGAATCGAAATAGAAGCCTTCACTGAAGGTGTCACTGAAATCGAAGCGCAGCTTGCGCAGCAAGGCGTCAAAACTCATCAGGCGTAACAACTGCCCCGCACGCCCGGTGTTCACATCCGCAATCTGGCCTTTGCCAAAATGGGTTTTCAGCGTACCGCTCAACGTTTCCGCTGAAGGCTGCCACGGGGCGGAACGCCAGTGCAGGTCATAATCGACGTTAAACGGCGCGTCACGAAGTGGGGTATTCATCCCAAACCAGTTAACGGCATCATTAATGTTTTTACCGCTCAGACTGCCTTTTAATGAGGTACGCTGATTGCCCGGCTTATTGACCCATTCTCCGTTGATCTTCAGCTTCGCACTGCCGGAATCCACGCTACCGTTAGTAAGTGCTAACGTATCTCCCTGCGGCTGTAATCTGGCCTGCATATGTCCAAACTTCTGCCCGCGCAGCCAGCACTCATCACAGTTTAGCTGCATCGCTGGCCAGTTACTGAAGTCTACTGTGCTGCTGTTGTCACCCAACGGCGAGGCGTTGTTGTCGCTGCTGTTCGCCCATTCTGGATTGTAGTAAAGATAGCTAAGGTCGATTTGCCATGGCGCATGCTGTGCGGTTTGCAAACTGCCGCGCGCTTCGCGGCTTTCCAGCTGGAGTTGTGTGTTGCCGGTCGGCCCTTGCGTGACGGTGGCATTTACGTCATGCCACTGCTGACCACCGAGCATAAGTGCCGGTGTCCGCAGAGTCACATCGCCTGGTAACAGCGCGCCGCCGACTTCCGTTTCGCCCTGAGCATTACGCGAACCACTGCTTCCCGCCAATAGCCCCATCCAGGCTTCACCATCCAGCGGCGGTAAATTGAGTTCCATCCCGCGTTTTTCTGGCAGCTTCGGCGTGCTTTTCGCATCGTTGAGCCAGATGCCGCGATCCACGCGCAGCTGGGGTTCGAGAATCCAGCGGCTGTTAAAACGGTTATGCTCGCGCACGCTGCCGCTTAGCGTGAATCCTTTCAGATCACCGGTGGCGTTAATGGCGATGGGCATCGCTTCGCCCGACTGCTTATCCAGCGGCGAAGGTAAGTGACTACTTACTGTTTTGCCCTCACCCTGCAAATCGACTTTATAGGTCGCGCCCCCTTTGTGTGGCAGCGTGATGTCGACATTGCCCTGCCACGGCAGACTGCCGCTCAATTGACTGCTAACGCTGGTCGGCAACACTTTCAGTTTCGACGGCTGCCAGTCGCCCAGCAGCTTCACATTGACACCGAAGTTGTCAGGGTTTTCGGTAGTGGTAAAACTGACGCCAGTGGGCTGACCAAACCAGTTGGCCTGCATCTCTTCACTTTCGAGGTTGCCGTTGTTGTAACGGAAACGTCCGGTGAGGTTTTCCAGCGTGGTGTTTAACGGCTTAATGTGCAGGCTGTTATTGTTCATCACCACATTACCGCTGGCATGTACCAATTCACCATCCAGCGGAATATCGAGATTCAATGAACCGCGCACATTGCCACCGATTTGCAACTGCTGCAGTGCCGCGCCCAACGTCGATTTCAGAGGCGTCTGTTCGAAGTAATCGGCAATCTGCTTGCCCTGACCGCTAAGATCGCCATTAATAATCAACTTCTCTTTGAGATAGTCGGGGATCACCGCGTTGACGTTACGCGCATCCACTTCCCCCAATTTGGTTTTCTCGGCTTTCATCCACAGGCCGTCGTTAACAAAATCGAGGTCGATATCGAGGTTTTCCAGCGCGGGCCAACCGGGCTGGAACTGGAAGGTGGATTGACGCAGCGGCACCCATACTTCAAACATGCCGTCATTGTGCTTAAACGGGAACAGGCTGGGATTACCGGCGAACAACAGCGTGGCATTGTCCACCTTCCCGCCTTTGATCGACTCGCTGAGGAAATGGGTCAGATCATGGCCCATTAGCGGTTCCGGGAAGTAGCGCCAGGCATCACCCGCATCGGTGACGCGAATGCCCGCCAGAATATTCAGCTGTGGCGCTTTGCCGATATTTTGCTGATAGCGGAAATCACCGCGCGCCCACAGGGAACGAGCCTGAACATCAAGATTCTGACCGTCCAGCGTCAGGCCGCTGGCATCGCGCTGCCAGTTCAGTTTGCCAGTGATCTGTTGAATTTGCAGTGGCGCCTGGAACATGTCGCCATAAGGCACTTCTGCTTGCCCCATCGCCACATCCAACCGACCGTTACTCACGCTGCCGCTGGCGGTACCGTTTAGATTGCTGATCCCTGGCAACAGCTCCCAATGCTGCCACGCCAGGTTGCGCCATTTGGCTTGCAGGCGGGTTTGTTCGGGCTGATTGAGCGGAATATCCAGCGCCAGCGCATCGATGTTGCCGCGCGGCTGCAATGCACGCCAGTTATCCAGTAACGCAGGGGATAAGGGTTTGAACAGCGGCACCAACGGTGCCAGACGCTCCAGATCCAGTTGCGTGGCACGCACACGCACCTCCGCACCACTGTTGGCGCCCAGCATCTGCTGGTCTTCCGGCTTCCACAGCAATGAGAAGTGTCCCGGTGCCCAGGCGATGCCATCGGTGCTGAGTCGGGTTTGCGGGACGGACAAACTCCAGCCATTTTGGAAACGCGCCAGATGCGCGGTTAAGCCATCAACCTGCAGTTGGTGATCGCCCTGTTCGCCGCGCCAGCGTGCACCGCCTTTACTGAGCAACAGGTCACCGGCGTAGACATCGCCATCACGCAGATTCACCCATGCCGCAAGGCTGAAACGGGCACTTTCGAGGCTGGTGTTGTCGCGCAGCCACGGACCGATCCACGGACGCACATCGACGTCATCCGCTTGCATCCAGATGCGGCCATCGTTGAGTAATCCGTTGGTATCGTTGAGATCGAGTCGCACCTGCACCACACCATGCTGACCGGTAAAGCTGGAGAGATTGACTTCCCCTTCCGCACGGTGACGCGTGCTTTCGTTGAGCCAGGTCAGGCGCGGAATCGCCAGCTCAGCGTGCTGGCCAGAGGGCGTGAGAAAACGGATGCTGCTATCACGCAGATCAAAGTGATCAAACTGGCGCAGAAACAGATCGTTGATTTGCGCCGGCTTAAAGCTATTTTTTTGTTGATCGCTGGTGAGCAGCGGATGATTGGTTTCGAGACGCAGTTGCCAGAAGGTAAGATCACGGAACTGCCAGCGCCAGTGCAGCAGCGATTGCCAGACGTTAAGCGCCAGATTTACGCGGCCAATGGTGAGTTTGCCATCTTCCGGCATCACAACGTTGAGATTACGCACCTGCAGGGTTGGGCCGAAATTCTCCCATTTACCCTGCAGCTCGCTGGCATCCACCGTCACTCCGCTGACGCGTGAAATCGTCTGCAGTATGTCGCTGCGATAGCTGTTGAGATGCGGCATCACGAGGCGCAACCCGCTGACTAGCAGCGCCACAATAACGATGATTGCGGCGAGCAGCAGTAACAAAATCCTCGGCAACCGCCTCACACACCTCTCCTTGCTTCCCGTTGAAAACCGGCGTTCAACCTCACGACTTACATCATGACGACGTCAAACTGCTCCTGAGTATAGAGCGGCTCAACATGGACTTTAACCTGCTTACCGACAAAGATTTCCACTTCAGCCAGCGCATGTGACTCTTCGCTTTTTAATGCCTCGCCTACTGCCGGGGAAACATAAACGAGGAAACGATCGGAATCATAAGCATGATGCACACGCACGATTTCGCGCATGATTTCGTAGCAAACCGTTTCCACCGTTTTCAGCGTGCCGCGCCCTTTGCACACCGGGCAATCGGCACAGAGCACATGTTCAATACTTTCCCGCGTGCGTTTGCGCGTCATTTCCACCAGACCGAGCGCCGAGAAGCCGTTGATACCGGTTTTCACCCGATCTTTGCTCAGCGCACTTTCCAGCGAATGCAGTACGCGGCGACGATGGTCGTCATTACTCATGTCGATAAAATCGATGATGATAATGCCGCCCAAATTGCGCAGACGTAGCTGGCGAGCAATCGCCTGTGTGGCTTCAATGTTGGTGTTGAAGATGGTTTCGTCGAGATTACGATGCCCAACAAATGCACCGGTATTGATATCGACGGTGGTCATGGCTTCGGTTTGATCGATGATCAGATAGCCGCCCGACTTGAGTTCAACCTTACGCTCCAGAGAGCGCTGGATTTCATTCTCAACATCAAACAGATCGAAGATTGGCTGTTTGCCGCTGTACAGCTCCAGCTTGCTGGCCATTTCCGGAATATATTCGCCGGTAAATTCCACCAGCAGATCGCAGGTCAGACGGGAATCAACGCGAATGCGATCCAGCGCTGCGCCGGCAAAGTCACGCAGCACACGCTGTGCCAGCGCTAATTCACCGTACAGCAGACAGCGTGTCTGATTACGTTTTTTGCGCTCGCTGACTTTGGTCCACAGACGCTTGAGAAACGCGGCATCCTGCGCCAGGTCTTCCTCACAGATGCCTTCGGCAGCAGTACGAATAATGAAGCCGCCGAGGTCGTCGCAGTAGGCGGAAACGACCGCTTTCAGGCGATCACGCTCCGCTTCGCTTTCAATACGCTGGGAAACACCCACATGCGATGCGCCTGGCATAAACACCAGATAACGTGAAGGCAGCGTAATATCGGTGGTAAGGCGCGCGCCTTTGGTGCCGAGCGGATCTTTCACCACCTGCACCACTAAATCCTGGCCGGGGCGCACCAACTCGCTAATATCGCGTACGACGAAGTTTTTCTTCTCATCACCCGCCACGCATTCAGTGTGCGGCATGATGTCAGAAGCATGCAGAAAGGCGGCTTTATCCATGCCAATATCAACAAACGCGGCCTGCATGCCGGGCAAAACGCGGCTAATGCGACCTTTATAGATATTCCCTACGATACCGCGCCGTGCTTCGCGCTCAATGTGAATTTCCTGCAGAATGCCGCCATCAATATAGGCAACACGGGTTTCAGAAGGTGTAACGTTAACCAGCAGCTCAGCCGTCATCTTGTCCCCTTAACGCACGCAGTGACTGAAAGTGGCTCAGCAACTCATTGGTTTCAACCAGCGGTAATCCCACTACGGCGTGATAGCTTCCATTAATCTTGCGGACAAAATTGCCGCCCAGACCCTGTATTCCGTACGCGCCGGCTTTGTCCATCGGCTCGCCGCTGGCAATATAGTGCGAGATTTCTTCTGCCGTGATATTGCGGAATGTCACGTCAGTGGTGACAAGGCAATCCAGCTCGCGTGCACTGTCAGCCAGCGCGACGGCGGTCATCACCTGATGCGTTTGCCCGGAGAGTTGACTCAACATCTGCGCTGCGTGTGCAGCATCGCGCGGCTTTTCCAGCACGTCATTGTTGAGTACCACGATGGTATCTGCACCCAGCACCGGTAAATCCTGCGGCGCGACCGCCACGCCAGCTCGCGCTTTGTCCAAAGCCAGACGGCGAACATACACTTCCGCCGCTTCTTCTGGCTGGCGCTGCTCTTCAACGTCGGTAATCAGACGTTCAAACTGCAGACCCAATTGCGTGAGCAGTTCACGTCGACGCGGTGAACCGGATGCGAGATACAGGCTTATCATAGTCTTCCTTACTGAACAGCGAACTGTCGGCGAATCTTTCTCATTAATAAGAATAGCCAGGGCCATAGAATGCCGTCGACCACACTGCTCCAGAAGATTTCCGGGCGAAATGAGACGTTGATGACCAGGAATTCAGCCCAGAAAACAATGACATCCACCGCGAGCGACAGCACCATGACCATTAATGCCTGCTGCCACAACGCCAGATTTCGGAATAGCTGAAATTTGAAGGCCACCAGATACGCGATGATGCTGAACGCCAGCGCGCGCACCCCCAGCGTTGAACCGGCCACCAGGTCCATCACGGCCCCTAAAAAGAAGCCTGTACCAACATTAACCCGGTGCGGTAATGCCAGAACCCAGTAAACCAGGATCAACAAAAGCCATGAAGGCCGGAACATGTAGATTTGTTCCGGCCAGGGCATGATTTGCAGAATGAGGGCAATCAGAAAGGACAGCCAGATAACCCATCGGCCCTGGCTGCGATATCGACTCAAGGCTGGCCTCCGCGTGTGTTCGCTGGGATCCCTTGCGAACGACTGCTGTTAGCGGGTGCCGGCGGCCCCATTTGCTGCGTAGGCTGCATCATATCCGGTGCCGGTGGGCCCATTTCGCCTGCTGGCGGCAAGACCTGTGGCATCATCTGCATCAGACGCTCATTCGCCACGCGGTGAACTTCATCTGGTGCCATTGGCATGTCGCCATTCTTATCCGCGCCCCACAACAGCAGCAGGTAACGCAGACGTTGCAGGCCAGCCGTCGGATGCGCCTGAATCACGGTGTAGGCACGTTGGGTATCGACTTTCACGGAAGAGACCACGCCAACCGGGTAGCCTTCAGGGAAACGCCCGCCGAGACCTGACGTCACCAGCACATCGCCGACACGAATGTCGGTGTTGCCCGGCAGATGTTCCAGCTGCAAATCTTCACTGCAGCCGTTACCCGCCGCAATCACGCGAATATCATTACGTAACACCTGAATCGGCAACGCATGCGAAGCATCACAAATCAGCAGTACACGGCTGGTCACCTGACCCACAGCAACCACCTGACCCACTACACCTTTATCACTGATCACCGGCTGGCCTTCGTAAACACCGTTTACGCTGCCTTTATCGATAACCACCTGATCGGTATACGGATCGGTGCCGGTTGAAATCACCTGGGTCACCATCTTGTGCTCATCCTGACGCAGCGGCGAGCCGAGCAGCTCACGCAGACGTGCGTTTTCCTGCTTGTATTGCCCCAGCATCAGCAGGTCACTGTTTTTCAGGAAGAGCTCACGGCGCAGCGCTTTGTTTTCCAGCTCGAGCTGCTGGCGTGAAGCCAGCGTTTCTGAGACGCCGTCAAGAAGCTGTCGCGGCCCATTGGCCAGAAAATAAAATGGACTTACCGACGTGTCCAGGTAGTTGCGGATCTGGGAGAAGGAGCTCACGCGGCTGTCTGCGATAATAATCGCGATAGCCACAATGACTGCCAGAAAGAGACGCAACTGCAGGGAAGGTCCCCTGCTAAAAATCGGCTTCATAAATTCTGCGTGTTCCTCGACATCAGGGAAGAAGCGCCAGTCTTATGACTAACGCCTCCAGGGCTGGACGCATCTCGCCGTCGTGCGCAGCGTCGATAGGCGCGACTCCCTGCGCAATTTGACCACGGTCTCAGCCGATGAGGATTTACTCCTCGCTGAACAAATCGCCGCCGTGCATGTCGATCATTTCCAACGCTTTACCACCGCCGCGCGCGACGCAGGTCAGCGGGTCCTCTGCAACGACAACCGGAATACCGGTTTCTTCCATCAGCAGACGATCCAGATTGCGCAGCAATGCGCCACCACCGGTCAGCACCATGCCGCGCTCGGAGATATCAGAAGCCAGTTCTGGTGGGCACTGTTCCAGCGCGACCATCACTGCACTCACGATACCCGTCAACGGCTCTTGCAGCGCTTCGAGGATTTCATTGGAGTTCAGGGTAAAACCACGCGGTACACCTTCTGCCAGGTTACGACCACGTACTTCAATTTCGTGTACTTCATCACCCGGATAGGCAGAACCAATGCCGTGCTTGATACGTTCCGCAGTGGCTTCACCAATCAGTGAGCCGTAGTTGCGGCGCACATAGTTAATGATAGCTTCATCGAAGCGGTCACCACCGATACGTACAGAAGAAGAGTAGACCACGCCGTTCAGGGAGATAACGGCCACTTCAGTGGTACCACCACCGATATCCACCACCATCGAACCGGTTGCTTCAGATACCGGCAGGCCTGCACCAATTGCGGCAGCCATCGGCTCTTCAATCAGAAACACTTCGCGCGCGCCTGCACCTTGTGCAGATTCACGGATAGCACGGCGCTCAACCTGAGTGGCGCCAACCGGTACGCAGACCAGCACACGTGGGCTTGGACGCATAAAGCTGTTGCTGTGCACTTGCTTAATGAAGTGCTGGAGCATTTTTTCAGTCACGAAGAAATCGGCGATCACGCCATCTTTCATAGGACGGATGGCCGCGATGTTGCCTGGAGTACGACCCAGCATCTGCTTGGCGTCATGACCTACGGCCGCAACGCTCTTTGGCGAACCGGCACGATCCTGACGAATGGCAACCACGGAAGGCTCGTTCAGCACGATGCCTTGTCCTTTTACGTAAATCAGGGTATTCGCGGTACCCAGGTCAATGGACAAGTCATTGGAAAACATGCCACGAAATTTTTTAAACATACTAAGGGATAATCCTGCAAGCTGGGGGCGGAAAATAAAATCCGCCTACTTTACCAACCACGCGAAGCCGCTACAAGGCGCAAAAACGTTCTGCTTCGGTGAAAAAATACGCTGAATAATTTTTTGGGCCGATTCGCTTATCCCTGGCCGCCGTTAAATAGCGCTAAGCCGCCCTATTAAACGTAAATTCCCCCTTAATCACCGGGCGAATTTCGACATAAAATCTAACATTTCCAGCCATCATAAGCGCGGACGTAATCCACCAAAGGGCAGAAAAAGGCCCCTCAGCGCCACTTTACTGGCTGAAGACCTAAATTCGATAACGTTGTGAATGTTTTTTCACGTTACTGTTCACCGGCAATGATGGGGCAAAGAAGTCGCCCTGCCCACCTGCCACGCCCAGATTCGCCAGCGTTTGCCACTCCGCGCGCGTGCGCACGCCCGCAGCAAAAACTTGTGTCGAGGTGGATTTACACACTTCCAGTAAACTTTGCACAAATAACTGGTTTTCAGTACGACGTTCAATATTACGTACCAGCCCCGGATCGAGTTTGATCACTTCGATTGGGAACTGCTTGATATAAGCACTGCTCACCACGGTCATGCCCGCCTGATCCACCGCCACACGGCAACCAAACGCGGTCAACATTTGGAAAACCGGCACTAAGCGATTGATGTGTTGACAAACATCCGCCTCAGCAAGTTCAAATAAAAAACGTTTTCTTTGCGATTTTGTACATTGCAGCAAAAGCTTTTGCAGCCAGCGCTGGAATGGACGCTGTAATAAGGAGTCAATATTGACGGGTAACGCCAGCGTTTCATCAGGCCACACTTCAGAGAGGGCCGCGATTCGCGTCACCAGTTGGCGATCCCAACTGTCGGTCAAACCCAGTTGCAGCACCAGTGGCATAAACTCGGCCGACACCACTTCTTTGTCGCCATCGAACACGCGCGCCAGCATTTCACGGTGGTGCACTTTGCCATCCAGCAACACAGCCGGTTTTTGGTAAAGACGTGGGCCGCCGCGATTAAGCGTGTTTTCCAGCAGCGTTCGCCAGCGCACACTACCACGTCCCATGTCTAAGGTATTGCCTTCACCGACTGACCAACTGTTACCGCCCTGCAAGGCGGCACGACGGGTCGCCATCTCAACATTTTCCATCACCTGCGGCACGGTTTCTCCGCTGCGCCACGCGCTGATGCCAATGTGGATTAAATCATCGCGATCGACCATACGCATCGGCGGCAATGAGTCGACCGCGTTGATCAACTGATCGGCGATACTGTTGGCCTCTTTGAGCGTGCGGTGCGGCAATAACACGGCAAAATCGCTGCGGAAGTAGCGTGCCAGTAAAGCGCCTGGATATCGCAGAACAAATGTCGACAGCATATTAATCAGGTCAAACAGGTATTCATCCACCAGCGTTTGGCCCAGCGTTTCATGCAGCGTGTCGAGATCGGGCAGGCGCACCATCATCACCACGCCATGCGTGCCCACATCTTCCTGATCTTCCAGCAGCGTGGCTAACTGGTTATCGAAGAACAGGCGGTTATTCAGGCCGGTGCGTGAATCCTGTGCGGCAAACGTACGGATAAGCGTATCAATGCGCAAGCGCTGCTCGCCCGCTTCCTGAAGATCGTTAAGCAAAGTGTCAATGGCGCGACTGGCTTTTGGCGGCCATTCGGCATAATGGCCGACGTAGGGCACGCGCTCACCCGCCAGAATACGCTCGGAGCGAGCTTCTAAACTCTCCATGTGCTGCCAGCGACGATTGATCCAGCGATGCGTCATCACCAGTAAAGCCGACATAATCGCCACCACGCTGAGCAGGACAATCAGCGTATAGGCACCGGTAAAGGAACGGAACCAGGTTTTCGCAGGATCGAGTACCACTACACGCAGCTCAAGGCCGGGAGAGTGCACTAACGGAAGATCGAACTGAATAAAACGATTCGGCTCATCTTCGAGCATAGGATTTTCATGGCGAGCGAGTTGAAACACCACGGTATTGCCGTTATGCATCTCAATCTGTTCCGCATTGATCACCGGCATGATGCGCGTCAACCACTGCGTCAGTTCTTGTGGCGATTGCGTTGTCAGCGCTTTATCGACTTCGGTCGCCAGCGTATTGACGCGTGTTTCAACGCGCTGTTGCGATAGCCAGATAAAACTAAAAGCGCAGCCGACCAGCATCAATAACATTGCCAGTAAGCTTAATAATGTAATAAACGCAGAAAACTTAGTTGTTAATCGCATCCCTGTGCCTGTATCACTGCGGTTCTAAACGGTCGCCATCCGACGGCGCCAACCTGCTCATTGGCGTAAACCTGAGCAAAATAGCACAAAACATCGTCTGAATCAGCGCCAGACGCGCATCAAATTAGGCGGTGCGCCATGCTAATCGGACCTGCGGCGCGAGTATAGCCGCAAAGTGTGATGGCTTGCGTTTCACACGGACTTTTTCGTCCTATTCTCAACAGAGCCCGCTTGCCAGGAAATTTCATATTTTTCCGGGCAAAGTGGCGTGTCCAGCGCGAGTTGATCATGCTGAGTACAACACCACCTTTTTCGCCGGAGAATGCCATGAAGCTGAAGCAATACCTTACCGAATCCGACGTGACGCCCGAGAGCATCTTTAATATGCGCCGCCGTCAGGTGTTGAAAGCGCTGGGATTAGGCGCCGCTGCGGCAAGTTTACCCGGCGCGGCGCAGGCAGATGTGCTGAGCTGGTTTAAAGGCAATGACCGTCCACCTGCCCCTGCAGGACGCGATCTGCAATTTACCAAACCCGCGCAGTATCAGGCCAATCTGCCGATGACACCGTTTGACAAGGTTTCTGGCTATAACAACTTTTATGAGTTTGGTCTGGATAAGGCCGATCCAGCTGCCAACGCCGGCACGCTGAAAACTGAGCCCTGGCAGTTGCGCATTGAAGGTGAAGTAGCGAAACCGATCACGCTGGATATGGACGACATCTTTAAACGTTTTGCCATGGAGCAGCGTATTTATCGCATGCGCTGTGTTGAAGCGTGGTCGATGGTGATCCCGTGGGTGGGCTTTGAGCTGAATAAATTACTTAAACTGGCTGAACCCACCAGCAATGCCCGCTTTGTCGCCTTTCAGACGTTATATGCTCCGGACCAGATGCCTGGTCAGAAAGGTCGCTTTATTGGCGGTGGGCTGGATTATCCGTATGTGGAAGGGTTGCGTCTTGATGAAGCGATGCACCCTCTCACACTATTAAGCACCGGCGTGTACGGTAAAGCGCTGCCGCCACAGAATGGCGCCCCGATTCGCCTGACGGTGCCGTGGAAATACGGTTTCAAGGGCATCAAATCCATCGTTAAAATCACCCTGACGCGCGACCAGCCTCCTACCACATGGAACCAAATCGCCAATAACGAATATGGATTTTATGCCAACGTTAACCCCCATGTGAATCACCCGCGCTGGTCGCAGGCCACCGAGCGTTTTATTGGTTCCGGCGGCATTCTGAATGTCGAACGCCAGCCAACCCTGCTGTTTAACGGCTACGCTAAAGAGGTGGCTTCACTGTATCGCGGGCTCGATTTACGGGAGAACTACTGAGTGCGACTGACGTTACGCCATATCACCCTGTTAAAAGTGGTACTGCATCTCGCGGCTTTCCTGCCGTTTGTGTATCTGTTTATGGCAGCCAGCCAGGGCTGGTTAAGTGCCGATCCGGCGAAAGATATCCAGCATTTTACCGGCAGAATGGCGTTAAAGTTGCTTCTGGCGACGCTGCTGGTGAGCCCACTCACGCGTTACCTGAAACAGCCTCTGCTGATTCGCACCCGCCGCCTGCTCGGCGTGTGGTGTTTTGCCTGGGCATGTTTGCATTTGACCAGCTACTACCTGCTGGAACTGGGTTATAACCACCTGCAACTGCTGGGTAGTGAGATCGTTTCACGTCCTTATCTGTTACTGGGTATGATCTGCTGGCTGGTGCTGCTTACCCTCGCCATCACCTCATTTCAACGTGCCCAACGTAAGCTTGGCCGTCGCTGGCAAACCCTGCACAACGGCATCTATCTTGTCGCGATCCTCGCACCTATCCACTATCTTTGGTCGGTGAAAGTCTTCTCCCCGCAGCCCTGGATTTATGCGCTGGTGGCTTTAGTGCTGTTAGGTTGGCGTTACAATAAGTTGCGTAAACTTCTGCATCGATAATCCCCGCATGGTTGTCTTCCTGCTGTGAAATCTGATAAAAGGTGTGGCCTTCGGGCCGCATCCGATCAACTTCGCAGATAAGACCAGTATTTTGCTGCGAATTGCGACGAAACGGATATAATGCCCGGCTTTATTGCAAGCGAATTCGTCTTTTTCACTCTCAGGAGTGACAAACGACAGATGTCGCGGTATTTTACGCGATGCCTTACTGATTGCAGGAGATAGCAGCAAGATGGCGCACGAATTTCACATACTGCTTTTAAACGGCCCCAACCTGAATTTGTTGGGAACGCGCGAGCCTGAGAAGTATGGGCACACCACGTTGGCAGAAATTGTCAGCGATTTGACCCAGCAGGCCGATCAGCACCATGTGAAATTGAGTCATTTGCAATCGAATGCAGAGTTTCAGTTGATTGATCGTATTCACGAGGCCCGTGGCAATGTGGATTACATCATCATCAACCCGGCTGCATTCACGCATACCAGCGTTGCACTGCGTGATGCCCTGTTGGCGGTTAGCATCCCTTTTATTGAGGTGCATCTCTCGAACGTGCATGCACGTGAGCCGTTCCGACATCACTCCTATCTTTCTGATGTATCTGCTGGCGTCATTTGTGGACTGGGCGCTGATGGATACTCATGGGCTTTACAAACGGCAGTAAAACGCCTGTCACATTCCAATTAAACAGAGTACGGAACCACACTCATGGATATTCGTAAAATTAAGAAACTGATCGAACTGGTAGAAGAGTCCGGCATCTCCGAGCTGGAAATCTCTGAAGGCGAAGAGTCAGTTCGTATCAGCCGTTCACCTGCGAACGCTGGCTATCCGGTCATGCAACAGGCTTATGCTGCGCCAGTGATGCAGCAGCCTGCACTGGCGACCGCCGTTGCACCTGCAGCCGCTGCGCCGGCTGAAGCCGCTAAGCCGGAAATCACCGGCCACATCGTGCGTT
>NZ_VWXC01000030.1:0-60759 GCF_011752685.1 Candidatus Pantoea communis | reverse complement strand
CAGGCGTAAAGGCTGTGGGTGGTGATATCGAGACGTGTTGCAACGCTGGAAACAGAATGACCACGCTCAACAACCTGTTTGACTGCTTCAATTTTAAACTCTGCAGGATAACGCTTACCGCTCATGGGCACCTCTCTTTAAGTCATCATAAATGACTCAGAGGTGTCTGTTAAACCCGTGGCTATTCACATCAACCTCGGATTGATAACCATTGAAATAAGTGATTATCCACAAAGGAGGAGATTCCATTGCAATCATTGCCAATCTGATCTCATTACATTTTGTATTATTCATACAGCCATAAAGCATTCGAACCTCCCAGCGTCTACTAACCGCAGAGTAACACACTGTGTGGTTAGGAATGTCCTATCCTAGCACACTGCAGACTTTCATGGATCAGCGTCCACGCTGTATCTGTCTGGACTAAACTTAGTACATTAACCTCACGATACCTCTGTAAAGTTGGCGTAGTTCTGTTTCATGATCGCCACCGGCGATCCTCTGGTAGCTTATTGAGCCACCAGAGGTGAGATCAACTTTCTTCGTGAAACTTCTAATTAATGTTCCAGCCAGATAAATTCAGGCGGGGAGTGCATCAGGAAGTTCTGGTGTGAAATGTTCCATGCATAAGCCCCTGCGAGTTCAAAGACCAGCCAGTCACCGGGTGCCAGTGCGGATATAACTTGCTGACGTGCCAGTACATCTTTGGGTGTACAAAGCTGTCCGACCAGTGTGACCCGTTGATCGTTTATCCATGATGCGTTTTGTTCACGCCTTAGCACACTAAAAGGATGGTTGTGGCTTTGCGCGGCAGGGGTGCGGAAGTGGTGAGTACCGCCACGACCTATTGCAAACCATTCGCCCAGATTCTTTTTGACGTCCAGCACCTCCATCACGTAATAGCCGCAGGCTGCAGCGATATAGCGACCGCACTCAAATCGAAGCGTCCAGCCCTGAGACTGGCTGAATTGCGTTAAGTCTGGCAGACGCTGACAAAATGATGTCCAGTCAAAGTGATGCTGTGGTTCAAGGTAGTTAATACCGATCCCGCCGCCGACATTGATCAGGTCTATCTCAAGCGACCAGCTTTTGCACCAGCCTTGAACCTTGTCCAGATACATACGGATCAAAGTCAGATGATTA
Organism: Candidatus Pantoea communis; assembly: GCF_011752685.1. Lineage (NCBI taxonomy): Bacteria > Pseudomonadati > Pseudomonadota > Gammaproteobacteria > Enterobacterales > Erwiniaceae > Pantoea > Candidatus Pantoea communis. The sequence goes on along the minus strand of NZ_VWXC01000030.1, from coordinate 59,616 downwards.
TCTACATCCAGCTGGTGGGACATAAGATGGAAGTGAAAACCCCTGAGCTGTATCTGCGGAGAGGCGGCGATCTCGCGCAGGGCTGCGGGTAACTCCTGCTCATCCAGGCCAAATGGTGTCGGCTTGCCTCCCATCATCAGTCGCGTGCCGGTAAGCCCTTCCAGCGCAATATTTATCCGCAGCAGCACAGAGATAGTTTTATTTTGTTCAAGCGCAATAGCCTGTATGCGACGCAATTCCGTTAAACTTTCGACATGCAAAACTTCCACGCCGAGTTGCACTGCATGTTGCAGTTCACTCTGTAATTTGCCAGGCCCGCCGAAAAATATGCGGCTTGCCGGGCACCTGCTCACGTAACCAGGTGAGTTCGCCACCGGATGCCGCTTCAAAGCCATCAACATGGTCGTAAAGGGTATGGAGTATCGGCGCTTCAGGGTTGGCTTTCGCGGCGTAGTAGAGTTCACAACCTGATGGCAATGCATCATGCATGTAGCGGATGTGCTGGCGTAGCGCATCGAGGTCATACACATAAGCACAAAACGGCTCTGCGCGTTGCTGCTGCAAGAGCTGCAATGTTTCTTTGACTTTCGGAGTCACTGGGCGCTCCTCATTGGATGCTGCATCATGGTGTAATCTGCGTGCTTATCGGCTTTCTGTAGCAGTCGGGTTTTCAGGTTGTTTTTCGATGGAATTGCACCTCCAGCGAGAATAGCGGCGATCTCCGGCTGGTGATGCCAGCGACTCAGCTGCACAGCCAGTGCATCCCAAAGCTGTTGTTCCAGCATCTGATCGCTATCTGCGAGACGGAACAGCACCTCAGATAGATGATTGATAAGCAGGCAGTAGGCCACGCGACGCCAGCCCTGTTCACGGCTATACCAGACGGACTGCCGGGCACGCTCGGACATCATCGCCAGGTCATTGGCCGACCAACGTTCAGTCGTGAGTTTAGTGCCCTCAAGATCGCGTACCCAGATTTGAGTTGGCAGATGGTTTTCAAAGGAAACCAGCACATTTTGCAGGTGTGGCTCAAACACTAATCCTTCGGTGTAAAAGGCGTCCAGCACGCCGGGCAGCAGTACTGACAGGTAGCTATTGATCCACAGCAAACTGGCCTGATGTGTTGAAATTCCCTGTGCGGCGCTGAGCTGGTGGATCAACGGTTGCAAAGGGCTGTTGCCATGATGGTCCAGTGCAAATAATGATGCGGCCAGCCACGGCTGTTCGTCAGTCAGGTTTTCGCGGTAGAGAATGCCAAAGCACTCCTGTAGATGGCGCACTTCGTCCATTTCACTGGGCTCGGCCACGGATGAGAAATCCAGGCTGCTGGCAGCGGGCTCGCGCATGATGTGGAAACCTGGCACCTGTCGTTCAAGACGCGAAAAGTGACTTTCCAGCAGGGTATTGAGTGCCACAGCGCTTTCCAGTTCATACCAGGCATTCTTTCGGACACAGTTGGTAAGCCGGACATGAATGGAGCATTTAAGGTAATAGGGCAGATCGGCTCGATACAGTGTACGCACTGAAGAGGTTGCCGCAAATTCTGCACCTGTCAGTCCCAGAGGGGTAATGATTCCTGCTTTTACTGCTCGTGAATAAAGTGGTGACTGCATGATGTGACGGGCTTCCCAGGGATGACAGGGATAACTGTGCTCGCCGTTAAGAGTATCCAGCATCGCCTTAACCGGGGCGATGCCCCGTACCAGCAACAGTGAGGGATCAATGCGGAACCAGAACAGCGGAAAGCGCGCGGCCACCTCCGGTGAGCAGGCCAGTAGCGCATCTGGCGCGACCCCCTGACGACTTTTCGGGCTGGGATGCATCGGATGGCCCCAGAGCAGGCTCTCTTCACTTTGAATGTAGCTATGTTCCCTGGTACGTTGCGGCAGGCGCTCCAGGAAAGAGGCCGCTACCTGGACGCTGTTTTCAATCTGGTCGAGTAATTCCAGATCCGGCATCTGACCGGTCTGATTCACCATATCACTGACGAGCAGTGCCATTGCTTCGCTGCAGCGGACGGCCCGCCATGGGCGGCCAAACTGTTTGATGAACGGCGTGCCGATATAATCGCCACGGTCCAGCAAACTCCAGCATGAAGCACGGATAGCGAACAGCGTGCTGCCATCGCTACCCATCTCCAGCAAAATGACGTTCCCGGTGACCATGCGGCTGGCGAGCGACAGAGGAATATTACCCTGCTGTACTTGCTTAACACGTCCAGCCGGACGGGCAAATTCCCGGATATAGCAGTTCAGCAGAGCAGTCAGGCCTGCAAATTCTGCCTGCTCTCTTTCGAGGCTGACTTTGGGGGCCAGTAAGGGATTTTTACGAACGGCGAGTGATACGGACATAACCTGATCCTCGTAAGGGAGAGAAAATAAAAAGTGCGATGGCGCCGGAGGCTGCCAGCGCAGACGCAAGGAATGGCGCCTGTAATGAGCAATGCGTAACCAGCCAGCCAGCAGCCACGCCGGCCGCAACGCCAGCCCATTTGCCCGCGGCATCAATCTGCCCAAACTGCTTGCCGGCGCTGTGCTGGCGAATGCTGTCGCTCAGCATCTGATTGGCGCCGCTGTATGCCAGCAGCATGCCGCAACCAAACAAAGTGCGGGCCACCAGCAGCGCGGGTGTTGCGTTAAGTTGCATATGCCACAATGCCGCCAGTGCCATCAGCAACATGCCGGGAACAAAATAGACACTGCGCCCTGTGAGCCGATGCCAGAGAGGCAACAGCAGCAGGTAGATCAGATGCGGCCAGCTGTATAACACGCCAATGAGGACGTCTGAATGCAGCCAGTGTGCGGCATAGGGCAGGAAGTAGGGGAACGTCACCACCATCGCAAAATTAAACAGGAACTGAATCACCCACAGATGGGGAAAAGTGGTTTTCACTTGCCTGTGCTTTGTCTCAGGCGCTGGAGATTCAGTAACGGGGTCGGGCGTTAATCGGAGGCTGACCACTAAACCGCACAGCGGCAAAACAGCCAGGCCCAGCCACAAATGGTGGCCAATGTCGGGCTGCCACATCAGTATTGCGCCCATGAGCGGCGGTGCGCTCAGGAGCGCCAGTCTTGCAGATGACTGCGTCCAGTTAAGTGCTTTGGCCAGATCCTCGCCACGCAGGTGGAGAGAAAGATAACCATTGGCTGCTGCCAGCGTTCCCCCCGCGACTCCCTGCAATGCCAGTGCGACAATCAGCCAGGGCAATGAAGGCGATACGCCCGCCAGGACAAAGGCCAGAGTCAGTCCTGTTAGCGCCCGCTGTAATGATAACCGCCGGCCAAAGCGATCGGCAAATCGGCCCCACCACGCGGAGGAGAGCGCCGTCATCACCGCCGGCAGGCTGAACAGCACCCCGGCCCACAGACTGCGCTCAGAGAGGCCGAATGAGGTCAGCAGCCGTGGCAGATAGAGCGGAACACCCAGTACGGTGAAAGCCGCCAGAAAGTGGCATGCCATAACAACCGGCAAAGTACTGCGCATCAGCTTTCGCCTCTTTGCAGGAAGTTGGGACCACTCTGACCGTAGAACTTGTTGATATCTGCAGCACCGGAAGCCTGTTTGCTGAGCAGGCTGCCGCTCAGAAGCAGGTATTTAACGGGCTGCGTGGGGGAATCAAACAGCTGCTGGCGCGCAAAGCCGGTATCCACACCTTCGTTTTCAAGGCGGCTCAGACTCTGCTCAAGCGCATCGCGTAAAGTCTGATAACTGGCTTTACGCTCAATAAGTCCCCCTGCGGCAAGGCTCTCCAGCACCGCCGCCAGACAAAGCTGCAGGGTAATGGTAATAAACATCTGGGCCAGCGCGGCTTCCTCCGCCACACAGATGCGCGGATCGCGCAGAGCAGAAAGGCGCTCTGCCAGCTGGGGGCAGGCCGCTTTGAACCGTTCCGGTAAAATGCGTGCGGCATCGTTGTCTTTCATCACCAGCGTCAATTTCTCGCCGGGCGTCAGGCTGAGCACGGCATTCTGCTGATTTGATTCCAGAGCAACGCCATAGCGCAGCCACAGGGTCAGGTGAACATCCGCCATCAGCTGACAGTATTCGTGCCACCAGCCGGCCGCATCAGGCATGCCGGGTTGTTCAAGAAATGAAGCCAGATAGAAGCGACCATCCGGCAGCTTGCTGCCCAAAGCCGCAACCGGAAGCAGGGTTTCACCTGGACGGGGTGCGGCGTAGCGGCGTAACAAAAAGGCCAGCTGCTTTTCTTCCGCTACGTGACCACAGAAGCTCTCATCGACATGCCGGTATTTACCGCGCAGCACGCTGTCCGCTTCCCCCACCGTGGCAAGCACCTCGGCAAACCACTGACCGTCATACAGAGTTGAAGGTTTGATCAGGCGGACATTTTTCTGCCCTAACGTGCGCATGGTCAGGGGAACTTTAAGATGCTGATCCGGGTAATCGGCGAGCTGTACGGTACGCACTGATAAAGTGGGATACACCCTGAGCCAGGCGCCAGGTGCAACGGCCGCCCCCTCAGGAAGATCATATAGCTGGCTCAGGGTGAGCGGATGTACCGGGATTAATTCATGCTGGTGGTACTGATCATCGCTCAGGCCCACCTGTGACGGCAACGGCCACCAGACAGGCCGTGCTTGCGGGGCGGTCAGCGTCAGGGACTGTCGCGGCACGGCAAGCCAACGTAGCCGAAACGGCTGGCAAAATTCCGGCGCGTACTGGCGCAGGTCAGCATCGCTGAAGCCAAACTTGGCGCGTGCCGTTGGGTAGTAGGGATGATCCAGGAAACTCGCCAGCTGGTCGGCGTGACGCAGGCGCTCGCCCCAGTTCATTTCACCCGGAGTTCGCAGCAGTGACGTCCGCTGCTGTGTAAAGGCGGTTGCACAGAGTTCACCCTGTATGACCGCGCTGTCTGCTTCTTCCTTATAGGTGGCAAAAAGTTCGCGGGTTTCCGGATCCTGGTCAGGCATCAGCGCTGCCAGCCAGTTTTCATATCCAGACTGTGTCTGCCATCCCTGTGCTGTCTTAACCTGCCAAACCGGGGAGAATGCCTGCCACGGCTGCATGTAATCACAGGCGTGAACTTCCAGACGCAATAGCTGACGGGACGACTGCCAGTTCAGCCAGTGGTGATTATTTTCCAGGGATATGTGGCCCTGGCTAATCAAGCCGCTGACGTTTTCGCGCAGGCACGCGTTGATGATGCGAAGAGTAATGTAGTCATTCTGATTCATCAGACGATCTCCCACTTCAGCGCCGCGAGCGTGCGGTCAGTGAGCTGCGTGAGCTGTGTATCGTTGCTGGCTTCCAGGTACAGCACACCGAGATAATCCTTATTGGAGTGCGTCAACTCAATGCGGTCACCGGTGGTTTTAAGCGGACGGTACTGCAGGCCCGGTGCACTCGCGGGTTGCGGCGGGGTGTGCAACGTGCCGCTCTGGCCTGCCACCAGATAATGAATGAGTGCCTCGCCCTGAGCGGGTTTCACCGGGGGAAGGGGTTCACCAAGATGCAGGCGCAGAATAGGCGTAAACCACCCTTCCGGCAGCAGACGATCCAGAAGGAACTCACGGCCATCGCCGATGCTGCGGTAATTAATTTCCACAAGGATGGGGCCGCTTTCGGTGACAATAAACTCGCTGTGACACACACCAAAACCCACGCCAAACTCTTGGAGTTGCGCCAGAGCCTGCTGTTTCCAGCGGGTGCTGTGTTCCCCTCCCCAACGCGCGCTCATTTCCACAAAATGGGGTGGCGCGGACAACTCAACATCGAAGCCACCAATCGCCACCAGTTCAGTACCGTCGCCGAGCGTTTCCAGCGTAAACAGCGGACCCTGCATAAAAGCTTCAACCAGCAACGTCTGGCGAACGGGCAGGGAGGCGAGATAGTGCTGACAGGTGCTGTGATCTTCGATTAACCGGACATCCATCGATGCCACGCCCTGGCCGGGCTTGATGACGACCGGCCAGGGCCAGTCGGTGCCCGCCTCCGCATCAGGCAGCAGTTGAGAAGACCAGACCGAAGGCTGCCCCTTTGACGCCAGGCGCTGGCGCATGCGCCATTTTTCTTTAGCGGCATAGCAGATTTCCCAGTTCTTCGCAGGCAGGCCAAGTGCGGTAGCGGCAATGGCGGTGGCGGTTTGCAGATGATCGCTGTTGGAGAACAGCGCAGCAGGGGTAATACCCCATTCGGTGAGGGTGTCGAGAATCGACAGGGGGTTGAATACCTCGCATTCGATCACCCGGACACTCTCATCAACAACGCCGTTGTGCGCCATGGCATGGTCGGTCAGCAGGATGACCTGATATCCCAACTGCTGCGCTGCAGGGATAAAACCTTCGGTCACGGCCGCGTTAACGACGTGACTGACTATCACATAGGGCTTGTGGTTAAGCATGTGTTTACCTGTTTGGTTTGGAGTTGGATACGTTAAAGAGACTGGATGTCTGTCAGCCGCTGTTTCAGCGTACGGAAAAAGAAGCCACGATCTTCACCACACAGCCAGTGTGTTATGTCATGGCTTTGCCAGTATTGCTGTTGCTCGGGTGTACGGGGATTCGCACAGAAGGGGATTCCTGCGTTCCTGCAGCGATCGGCAAGGTGGCGGATTTCTGATTCAACCCTGGGGTGTGCGGGTTGTGGACCAAGCTGCATGCTCATGGCCAGATCCAGCGCGCCTTCCATCACCATAGTGACTTCTGGCACGCGAAGCATGGCATCAATGGCCTGGATACCCGACGGTGTTTCAATCATGGGCACCAGCCATAACTTTTCATTGGCCTGGCGGATGTAGTCTCCGAGTGGCAGCGTCCCGAAGCCGGTTACGCTGCCGCCGGTGATGCCGCGCGTACCCACCGGAGGGAAGAACATTGCATTGCGCAGCGAGATGATTTGCTCTGCACTTTCTGCGCGTGACAGGACGATGCCGTGAGCCCCCATATCCAGAATGCGTCCGGCCCGTGGAATATCATCGCAGGTGAGGCGTACGAGCGGCGTGCAACCATTCAACTGCGCCAGTTGTATGCACTGACAGAGCAGCGTTTCGTTGTGAGGGAGATGCTCCAGATCGAGGATCACAAAGTCATAACCTGCGATAGCGATCATCTCCACCAGGGTGGGGTGGGGAACGGAATTCAGGATGCCAAAAAGTCCATTTCCTGACCTGGAACGCTCAGCGGGTAGTGCAAGCGAAATCATAGCCAATACCTGTATTAGTAATAATTATCATTTACATTATCATTACGTTTGGCCTTAAGTTTTTCAAATGATTTAAACAAGATGGTTAAATATATTCACTGAGTGATAGTTATGAAATGGAAGTAACCTGAATGCTTTTCACAAATCATATCCATGATATATCTTTGATATTGTGATCAATTTAGTAATATTCTGTGTCAGGTGTCGTAATTTTCAGCTGTAATGCATCCCAGTTAATACTTAACTTGGATTTAGCAATCAGACGTTTCTGTAAGGAAATCGATAAGATGAAAGGCCAGTGGATACTGGGTTTAACTGCCTTAATGTGTTCGTGGGCGGCTGTCGCTCAATCTGTCACCGTGACCGATCTCGCCGGTCGGCAGGTCATGGTTAACACACCCGCAACGCGCATCATCCTGGCGGACAGTCGCATGCTGTTAGCAATGAGTCTGCTGCATCCAGGGAATGCGCTTAAGGGGATCGCTGGCTGGGATGATTCGCTTCAGACCCGCGCGCCGGATATGGGGCGGTATTTTTCGCAGCAATACCCGTCGCTGTCTTCCATTCCTGTATTCATCAATCCTTACCGCAGCAGTTTTAACGTTGAACAAGCGACGATGCTTAAGCCTGACCTGATCGTTTTCGATACGGGAATACTGGCGAAACTGAAAAGCGAGGGGACACTGGATTTGCTTGAGAAAAGCGGCATTCCGGTGGTGTTTATCGACTTCCGTCAGCAGCCGCTGACCCACACGCCTGTGAGCATGAAACTGCTGGGGGCGGTAACCGGAGAGCAGCAGAATGCCGGGCGGTTTATTCAGCGCTGGAATCAGCTTCTCGACCAAACACGCCAGCGTGTCGCGACGATCCCGAAGAGTAACTGGCCGGGGGTGGTGTTTGAAAATCATGCCGGGATGACAGGCATGAACTGTTGTTCAGTATTTGGCCGTGACAGTTTTGGAGAATTCATACCCGAAGCGGGCGGGCGTAATCTGATGGCGGACAAGGTGCCGCCGCAGGGAGCCGATATCAGTCCTGAGCTGCTGATTGTGGCGCGACCGGATGTGTATCTGATGAGCGGGGCCGACTGGAGCAGGCGCGGAGGCACATCTCAGGCAGTACCTCTGGGCTATGAAGCGACACGATCCAGTACCTTACCAAAGCTCGAAAAGCTGATGCAGCGGGACAGTATCAGTGTGCTGCCCGTAGCAAAATCTGGCCGCGTGATGGCGATTTATCACCAGTTTTACGACAGTCCCTTTAACGTTGTGGCGCTGGAGGCAATGGCTAAGTTGTTTCATCCGCAGCAATTCACTGATGTCGATCCTCAAGCGGATTTAGAATCGCTGTATCGCGATTTTACCGGAATGCCTTACAGCGGACTTTTTTACGTCCAGCCATGATAAAAGAGCCCGCTCTGATGAACGGCACTCTTCAGAACGATCAGAACTTCAGACTGACACCCGCCGTGACAGAACGTCCCGGGGCTGGCTGACGTCCCCACGGGCTGGTATCCACGCCGCGGAACCAGTAATCGCGGTTAAAGATGTTATTGACTCCCACGTAGCCGTTAAGCACGGTGCGGCCTGATTTATACAGGTCGCGGCTCACCTGCGCATTCCATACCCAGTAAGACGGCATCTGGCCAACCGAGCCGGTGCTGTTCTCCTGCACCGTGTTGGCGGCGTCCGCGTAGGACTTACTGAAGTAGTAGCTTGACAGCGAGAAGGTGGTATCGCGCCAGTCGTAGCTGCCATCCAGCGTCAGCTGAGTGCGGGAGGCGTAAGGCACGTCTTTACCGCGGTTCACGCCGTTACGCTGCTCTGCCTGCAGGTAGGCATAGCCCGCATGCAGTTTCAGGCCTTCCACCGCTTCCGGGCTCCAGAATCCTTCCAGCTCGACACCCTGATGGCGGGTACGACCAATGTTGAGGTAGCTGTCAGACACACTGTCGTAGGAAATCTGATCTTTATAGTCGATACGATAAAGGCCTGCATGCAGGCTGACGTTATCAGTCGGGGTATAACGCACGCCGCTTTCATAGTTCCAGGCCAGCTCAGAACTGACGTCGCCGCCTTTAACAATCTGCGTTACCTGCGCCGGACGCAGGCTTTTTTGCATATCCGCATACAGGAACCACTGTGGTGTCAGCTGGTAACCGACGGTCAGACCCGGCAGCCACTGTGTATCAGGCGCGGAGGTGCGTATCCCGGTTTTTTTATCGGTGTATTTTTCACTGACGTTTTCATAACGCATGCCGGGGGTGATGGTTAAAGTGTCACTGAAGAGCTTAACGGCGTTACTGATGTACCCGGCCCAGGCTTTGTCATCGAAGTCCCAGTCACGAGTGACGGCGGTGGTGCCGGTTGCCAGCGTGCGCTGGCGCACCTGATAGTCCACTTTCTCACTGACAAAGCGACCGCCGACAATCCACTGCTGGTTTACGTTGTCACCATTGATGTCCATGCTGATGCGCGGCTCTGTTCCCCAGACCTTAAAGCTGCGCGGGGAGTTCTGCACAATATCGGCGGGCAGGGCCGGATTAAAGTTCTGACCGGCTACTTTGCTCATGCCAACGTGGAAATCACGGACTGACTCATGACCGAAGAACATCCAGTTGAATTCGGCGTTATCAATAAAGCCCAGTGATCCCAGCTGCTGGTTATAAACTGCACTGTAACGTTTGGTGTGACCGTCGTAATCATCCCAGGGACGGGTGCTCTGATGACGGTCGTGATTATAGTCGGCGGTTGAAAGGGCGCCTGCGAGATCCGCGTGAGCGTCGTAATACTGGTAAGAGAGGTTTAATGTGGTGTCTTCGTTAATATTCCACAGGCCACGCACGCGGAAGTTCTGAACTTTACTGTCGCTGTGCTCACGGAATGAGCTGCCTTTCACCTGATTGGCTTCGACCTGCAATCCAAAATCATCATTTAACATGCCGCCAGTACGCAGGTAGGTATCCCACAGATTGCGTCCCTTGCCGTAAAACGTGGCGCGCTCAGCAATTTCATTCTCCCACTTCAAAGGGATAGGTTTGCTTATGAGGTTGATGACGCCGCCAACGTTGTTTGGGCCGTATTGCACTGCTGCACCGCCGCGAACCACGTCAATGCGATCGATGGTTGAGAAGGTCACCGGGAACAGTGACATGCCTTCCTGTCCGTAAGGGGCTAACACCAGTGGAATGCCGTCCTCAAGGATCTGTGCGCGACCGCTTCGGCTGTCATATAAACCACGCACCGCAATCTGTGGCAAAACACCGGTGCCGGTTTCATCCTGAATTTTGACACCCGGCACGCGCTGCAGCGCATCATCGAGGGTGCGGTTAGCGCCTTTTTCTAATTGATCGTTGCTGATAACCGTGCGGCTGCCTGCCCAGGTTTTAACCTCTTCAGCGCGGGAATCGCCCAGAATATTTCCGGATACGGTCATCGTCTGATCTGCAGCGTAACTGTACTTAGCGGCCAAAATCACGGCCAAAGCTGTGGCAATCTTAGTGCGTTTCATTTTCAACCCTGAATAAAATGTAAGATTTAAGTAATGATTCTGATAAACATTATCATTATCAATAAAGGCTTAACATTCCTTAATCTGCGTAAATCTATGTCAAGGCATTATTTTCAGGGCAGTTTTGTAAAGAGGTAAGGTTAGTCCCTATGCAAACGTGGAGTAAAAATCCAGAAGGGGAGCGGTGTATAGAGGCGCTGATTGTTCACCGATTGCTGGTATCAAATCAATGTTCGAAATTTATGATAATGATGTTTAATTAAATTGAAGAAATCCTTAGGTGTGATTCTCCATTTTCGCCCTTAAGTGAGAAAATGCCTCCATGTGGTTCGCCGTCGCTTGTCGAGTCAAAAGCTGAATGTGGGAATAGCTATCAGCACCGTTTATCCTTGCAATGGTTGGAGGAGTTGAAGACGTTTAAACTTGAAGTCACCTGAACGGATAGCCGGACGGCCTCGCAAACAAGCAACTGTGTTGCTACTGGTTTAGTAAAAGGCATAAATAACGTGCGGGGGTAACTTCTGAAATAATCCTCGGTTTAATTTTATATAGCTCCGCTCCAGTTACATTTTATTCTGCCGATACTCATCACTGACAATCAATCATACTGATATCTCTGATGAAAATTTCCACCCGCCTTTGTACTGGCTTCGGCCTGCTTATCCTGCTTTTTATCATCTGTACCGGCATAGCGCTCAGCGCACTCAGCAGGGCCAGCGATGGCATGGATGATGCCGTCAACGTTAAAATGAAGAAGTATCAGATTGCACTGGACATGCGTGGTGGCCTGCGGGATATGGCTATTGCGGTACGCAATATGGCGTTACTGACTGATCCGGAGACTATGAAACCTGAGTGGGATCGTCTGCAGAAACAAAAAGCGCTATATATTGAAAACCGGAAAGCTCTGGAGGGAGTGATGAAAATGGAACCACTCCACAGAGCCGCGAGATATTAAGCCACATTTTACAGGCAGAAGGTTCTGCACTCGCTTCGCTGGAGCAGGCCGGAAAGCTGGGACTGGCTAATCTGGCGCAGGAGGCTACTGCTTACCTGATGAACGTCACGCGTCCTGCGCAAAGCACCCTGCTTGATGCGCTGAACGACATGACGCAGATACAGATGAAAAATACACAATCCGCCGTTGAGCAGAACAGTCAGGCAGCTGATCGGGCTTCATTAACCCTAGTACTGATGGCTGCCGCGTCACTTGTTGTGGCAACAGTTACCTGCGTGTTTACCATTCGCGTGCTTATGCGACAGCTGGGCGGGGAGCCTGCGCAGGCGCAGGTGCTTGCAGCGGCAATCGCAGCGGGCGACCTTACAAGTCCGGTCATTCTACGTCGTAATGACACGAGCAGCCTGCTGGCTTCGCTGGACGGCATGCAGGCAAACCTGCGGGGCCTTGTGTCGCAGATAAAAGATTCCTCCGCCTCAGTGGCGCTGGCCGCGGATGAAATTTCTCAGGGTAATACTGAACTCTCTTCGCGTACCGAACAGCAGGCTGCGGCACTGCAGGAAACGGCCGCCAGTATGGAGCAGCTGACCGCTACAGTAAAAAATAACTCAGCGGGAGCCCGGCAGACCGCCGATTTAGCCCGCGAAACGGCATTACTTGCCCGTACGGGTGAAGCTGAAGTGCAGCACATGTCGGAAACCATGAATGCCATTTCACTGAGCGCAACGAAGGTGCGGGACATCACCGCCGTGATTGAGAGTATCGCCTTCCAGACAAACATTCTGGCCCTAAACGCGGCAGTTGAAGCCGCGCGTGCCGAAGAAGAGGGGCGCGGCTTTGCCGTGGTGGCCGGAGAGGTCAGGACGCTTGCACAGCGCAGTGCGATGGCCGCCCGCGATATAAAGCAGCTGATTGAACAGGCTGTGGAGCAGGTAGAGAGTGGCGTGAAGGTTGCGGCAGGTACCGGCCACAGCATTCTGAAGAGTGTGGGTATGGTAGGCGAGTTGGCGGAAGCCATGGATAACATTTCGCTGGCTTCATCCGAGCAGATGCAGGGTATCTCTCAGGTCAGCATTGCCGTCAGTCAGATGGACGGGGTGACCCAGAATAACGCCGCGCTGGTTGAGGAATCCTCGTCTGCCTCACAGTCACTGTCTGAGCAGGCACACGCTTTACGCGGAATGGTCGAGGCCTTCAGGGTCTAAGGCCTGTGAGAAGAGGGCGGCTGTATTGAACCGGATTCACTGCTGCCGTTCTCACGTGAGCACACGCCCCTGAGTGGCGCACAGGCTGTACGTCAGGTGCAAAAACAATCACTTCGAGGTCCGGAAACGCATGCATGAAAAGTACCGGCGCATTACAGAAATCAAAGCGCAAACGGATCAGTTGCTTACGCAACTGAGTGAGGGCGAATATCGTTCTCTGGACGTGTGGGCCAACAACCTGACGCATCTGAAGCTGGCTTTTGGTACGTTCAGCCCCTTCATGAGTGACCCCGTCTTCCTGGCCTGGCTGAAACAGCATGACGCCGTGATGGTATCGGAGATAGCCATGACCGGCAGAGCGCTGATGGCGCTGCAGAACTTTTTCAGAGTGGCATCAAAACAGTTCGGATGACATTCGTCTCAGAACCGGACTGAGTTTTTAATTCACTAAATTGGCGGGGGTGGCATGAAATGATCCTCCCAGTACATCCCGCTTTTGACCATGGCGTTCAGGATGGTCAGCAGCTTACGCATGCAGGCAACCAGCGCCACCTTTTTCGCCTTACCCGCTTCGACTAACCTGACATAAAAGGCCCTGATAACCGGGTTAAACTGAATGGCGGTTATTACCGCCATGTAAAGCGTGCACCGCACGCCGGCCCTTCCGCCAAAAATCGTTCGTTTTCCCCGCATTTTTCCTGAGTCCCTGTTAACGGGGGCGACACCGACAAGCGCGCTGATTTCCCTGCGGGTCAGGGTGCCCAGCTCCGGCAGTTCGGCCAGCAGGGTGGCGGCAGTAATTTCCGCCACGTCCTTCACGCTGGCCAGCTGGCGGGCCTGATCGCGGAAATGCTGCCGCACCTGACGATTCATCATGCGCGTCACAAGAGCAAGCTCTGCCTCGAGGGCCGTCATGATCCGACTGATACTTTCACGGCCATCGGGGTGGGAGGGATAAAGCCGGTTGCGTTCCGCAACCAGCATCTGATTGAGCTGACGGCGTCTTACGACCAGTGCCGTAAGTGCCTTTCTGGCCGCGTCCGGCATCAGCCGGATATACCGGTTACGATCAGGATGGCTGTTAATCACGCGTGCAAGCTGCGCCAGCATAGTGGCATCCAGCCGGTCCGTTTTCGCCAGATGCCCCATGGCTCGGGCAAAATCGCGTGCCTGTCAGGGGTTGATAATAACCACGTCAAAGCCTTCTGACTGCAGACGCGCTGCTACCTGCGTCTCCAGGCCTCCGGTGGCCTCCATCAGAATCAAAGAAATATTAAGTCCGCTGATTATGTTAGTAATTACCTCAAAACCTGCAGTGTCATTACTGACGGTGAAAGGAATAATCTCCTCTGTAGAAGCCACGTCCAGCGTGGCCTTTGCCACATCAATACCAATGCACTGCAAATCCGGCTGACTCATGGTGCCCCTCCTTACGATACGAATTTAGATTTAGACAACTGTCCGGGCTAATGATGAGTGGCTCAGTCCGTGCGCACTCGCTTGTTTACGGGCTCTTGCGCCCCGGAAGCTTCACCTGCTGCACGGACCTCGCCAGACCTGCAAAGTCAGTTTAGATATTTCCCGACATATAAGGGAGCTGTCGCCGGACTGCTTGTATGTTGAGCAAGCCTCATTAAACTGGCAAAACGATGCTGCTGCACGACCGGACTGCTGGGTTAACAAGCCCGAGGGTGAGCTGTACAGCGCAGCATTTTTTCAGCACCAGCCCGAACAACTGCCTGGGCGGTTAATTCCAGCCCGAATTTTGCAAGATTGGGAGAACTGAAATGAACACAAGAGTCGTTGTAGGTGTCGATATAGCCAAGAGCAGCTTTGACGTGTGTGTCAGTGGATGTTCTGGCACTTATCATTTTAAGAATTCTGCTAAAGGTTTTGATGAGTTGCTGGATTTAGTCAGCAGCCGCGAAATCAGCTCATTCGTGGTTGAAGCAACAGGTAACTACCACAAAGCACTTGTAGAAGTAATGGAAATGCATGGTTTCCATGTTGTAGTTGTTAATCCGCGCCTGATAAAGAACTTCAGTCGCGCATTGGGGCTTCGGTCAAAACCGACGTACAGGACGCCAAGCTAATCTGTGAATACGGTATACGTATGGAACCGCCGGTCAGAGAGAAGCCTGATAAGGAACTGTTGAAGCTTAAAGCAATGGTCACTCGCCGGCGTCAGCTTGTTGCTAATCGCACAATGGAGACGAACCGCCTTGAAGCATAGACAGAGCAAGAAATTTAGACCGATATACGTCGCCACATTCAGTGGCTGACTTCAGAAATAAAGCGTATCGATGAAGCCCTCGCTATAAGGCTCGGAAAAATCGCCGTACTGAAAGATAAAGTGGAGCTGCTCCGAGATGTTAAAGGGGTAGGGCCGGTCGTCATGGCGGCATTACTCACTCAGGTACCTGAACTGGGATCGCTTGATCGCCGTAAGATAAGTGCTCTTATCGGACTATGTCCTTACTCCAGAGATAGTGGAAGTTTCAGCGGGCGCAGGATGATATGGGGCGGTCGATCTGATATCCGTTCTATGTTGTATATGGCTGTACTTTCGGCTGTTCACTATAGCCCGGAAATTAAAGCTTTTTATGAAAACCTGACCGCAAGAGGCAAATTTTTCAAAGTTGCTATGACCGCATGTATGCGGAAGCTGATAACCATCATAAATGCGATAATCCGGGATGGTGAGAAAAAGCAGAGCTTAGTGGTCCCGAACTGCGACAGGAATATGTCCCTTATTAAAAATTGAAATTGTAAAGATATGATTGCAACTACAATTGGGAGTTGGGGTTAACGGCCGCTCAGTGCCAAAAGCGAAAGTAGCATATGAACTTGTATGTTAAAACCGACTGTATATTCTCCTGAATTTTGGGATTCAATACTCTCAAACCGGCATGTCAGACCGTTGTCAGGTCACTGTCGGGTTATGATCGTGGTCTTGCAGGATTGTCTGGGCAACACTGTGCACTGACCACTTTCCATTTGGAGACATAATATGAGTAATACAAACAAATTTAGATCGCGGCGTCTTGCGCGAGCATGGTCCCAGGAACAGCTTGCTGAACTGTCCGGACTGAGTGTGCGCACGGTGCAGCGTATTGAGAATGGCGATCAACCCAGCCTGGAAACACTGAGCGCCCTTGCAACTGTATTTGAGGTGAGCGTTGTGGATCTTTCTGGCTCTGATGCGCATGGCGATAACGCGCTCGACCAGAGAATTGCCGAAGCGAAGAGCAATCTCGCAGAGGAAGGCCGTTTTTACCGGTCGGTTGTTACCGCTTTCGTTGTTTGTACGCACTGCTTGTTCTTAACCACTTTACGGCCCCGGCCAGCGTATGGTCATTGTGGGTATCGGGGATCTGGTTTGCACTGCTGGCTATTCGTGGCATGAGGACGTTTGTTTTTCGCGGGCTGATTAGCCGCTGGCAACAGAAGCGGTTGCGGCAGATGCTGCGGCGATAACCGCGATTCGCAACAGCAGTCATCTGTTAAATTTTCAGGGAAAAATCAGTATGAACCTGACCACCTGCCACAGCAGCCAGACGCCCAGCAGGATCTGTATCGTCCGGACAGCCCATCTTGGATAGCGCCATGAGTGCCGTTCGCGTTCATCAGCCTCCGCTATAGCCGGATCTGCATTCTGCTTTCTTTTATTCGGCCTAAAATCCAGCCAGATGGACGCTATCGCCGCTAATCCGGCGAAAATTTTAAGCGCCAAGTGTTCGTCCATCTCAGATCTCCATTCTATGTGGTTAACGGGGAGAATAAGACACAACATATCTGAACTGGCCTGATCCCGTAAAGCCGGTATAAAGCTTTTGGACGATTAGTATATCTGTCTGAGTTGTACTGACAGCCGTAGAGTCTGATTTTTCGAATGAGGAGATCCAGATGAGTAAATATTTCCTGGCCTGTTTTTTCGCACTGTGCGCTTTTTCTGTGAGTGCCGGTCATGGAGGCACTGGCGGTAATGGTGGGGCCGGCGGTTATATGGGAAAGAAGGGGGCAGACGGCGCTGACGGTGGGAACGGTTCGGATGGCGGCAGCTCGAATAACACCCCCGGGGGGCCTGGTTGTCCGGGCGGCACAGACTCTGATATGGATGGTAAATTTTATCTTCCAGGTACAAAACAGGAATGTAATCCGGGCAAAAAGGACCTGATTAAAACACATCAGCCGATTGTTGTCGGAGTTTGATTTGCACAAGAGATGTTATTTTTAAAATGATGAAAATATTTAGCAGTCATCAATAAACGTCTGCTGTTGGCTGTGAGTTAAAACGGAGGATGTAATGCACTGGATGAATCGCTTTGCAGGTAACTCAGCCATTTACTGCTTTACCGAACAGACTATTGTGGCATGGTCCCACCATTTATTTTTATTAACTCTGATCGCCTCTACATTAAAATGCGCTTTTTGTACTTCATTAGTTAAATTTGAAAGCGGCATCAGGGTTCGCCACGGTCGACCTCCTTTTAGCAAATGATGTCTGACTGGATCATAGGCACCCATGTCTTCGGAATAACGAGGAGTTCCGCACATAGAGCTGATCACAAATAGCCCCCCCGGGGGCGAGCAGTCTCCTTACCTCTGCAAAAAAGAGTTTACGTGTGTCATCTATCAGACAATGCAAACAACTGCCATCGATAATCAGTTCAAACTTTGAGGCCTCACATTGGCTGAGATTGCAGACATCGCCGACAAGAAATTTAGCGGTGAGTCCGGCCTGCTGAAAACGATTTTCTGCCCACCAGATAGCCGTTTCTGACCAGTCGATCCCCCAGACAGAATACCCCAGCTCAGCAAGGGACTGCGCTGCCATTGCTCCATTCCCACATCCCATCTCAAGCACCGGCGTACCCGGCTGGGGCAAATACTGGTGTGTGTCAAGCCACTTGAATATTTTCTCCTGCTGCTTTTTGGCTCTGAGATAACCATCTCCAGCCCAGGCTTCAGCGCCATTTGCATGAAGTTGCCTGTAATGTTTCTCATAGGGGTTCATGCCAGAGATACCTTTCCAATAATATTCACTCCACTTTATACGTCATCGCCGCCTTTCAGGAATAGCGTCCCCATCGCTCACAGTGAACATTTGTCTGTTAATACAACTGTGCTTCTATACCGCGTTCTGATTGACATTAAACACAACTGCTCATCCGTTCTCACTCGCCTCAGCGTGCTTACTCCCGTCGCGCCTCCGCTCATGCTTCGCGTCATCGCTGTGCGTAATCCCGCCTCGGGCTCGCTTGCGCTGCGGTTTCCTGCGGTGCTCATGAACACTCCGCTTTTCGCCGGTCTGTCATTCAGTCACGGCACAGGCCGGTATGGTTTACCACCCTGACTGCGGAGATTTCTGATGAAGACTGCCACCCCTGCTTTTGAGTCCGCGCGCGTCCCTGACGGCTACGTGCGCCTGCGTTTCCTGCCCGCGCTGTTCGGTGACGATTTTATGCGCGCCGAAAACAACGTGTACCTGTACGCCGATCGTTACCTGAGGGAGTACGACGGCGGCGCGTGGGACTTCGCGCTGCTGCCGTCCGGCGGTGGCTTTATGAAGCCCGCAGCGGAGGAAACCTGGCGTTTCGTTAATATGGCAAACCACAGCGATGTGCGCCTGAGCAGCGAGGCGGCGGGCCTCGTTATCACTTCACTGGTGCTGAACCACCGCAGCTGGATGTATGACCGCCACGATGACACGGAGCTGTGCGCGCTGTACTGCCGCCGCCACCGACAGCTGACCGACTACGCCTTTGCCCACCCCGAAGCCGCCGCGATTTTTGCCGCGCTGGAGCAGGTGCTGCGCGTGGCCTGGGATTTCATGCGGCTTGAGGATCCTCAGGGCAGAGAAGGTTACGCGGCGAACCTGTGGCAATCAGAGCATGAAGCTCTCAGAAAAGTCGGTGAAGCGCTGACAGACCCGGGGGAAGGGATGCCCGGAATTAAAAAAAGCCCCACAATCTGGGGCACTTCTGAATAAAACCGGAACGTCGCGAACGGCTTTAGTTTCGTCCTGAAACGAGGAAGAAAATGCAACAATGAGGTTTGTGTCGTGTTGAATTATAGCACTTTTTTTTGCTCTATCAGCCGTCGCATGAACGGGCGCAAAAAAAACAGCCGCCGGGGTGGCTGCCTCGTGAAACGCGCCTTCAGCGCCGTTCACGGTGACTGCCTGCAACCTGAAAATCAATTTATCAGGAGAAAATAAGAGTATTTTTAGCCGTTTATTCCGCCGCTAAATTGCATTGTGCAGTCAGTCAGGCACCGCCGCTATTCGTCCGAATTTCGCTGCCAGCCTGTTATTCCCCCTGAAAAAACGAACGTTTTCAACGTCAAAACTCCACTCAGAAGCCACGAAAACTTCCGGGACATGGCCACCTTCGGCTTCCCGGCAAGCCGGGTCGTCGAGCCCTACTGCGCTAACCGGCATAGCCGGTAAGCTCCGCCTGATCGCAAAGGGCCGCGTTCCGGGCCTGACGGCCAGGGTCTGATGGCTGAGGTCAACCCCTGCAGCGGGCGGGCGCCCGCGCGTTCACTGGCCACATAAAGACGTGGCCGCTGAAGCCCGGACCGGCGGAGCCGTCCGGGGTGTGTTCGTGCTCATCTCCCCTCCGGCTGCGCATGTTCCGGCCAGCCCGTTGCGGAGGGCTTTTCGTAGCACCGCCGGTTCGTGCAGAAAGGGGTGAAATGCACGCCGGTAAAAACTTTTTGCCAGGTGCCGCAAAAAACTTTTTGCCGTCGCCCCTTTATGCCCTCTCTTCGTCGATGCTCCTTTGCCCTTCGCCGCAACGAACTCACCGAAACATGGTTTCAGCAACCGAAAACAGGAGAACCAGCATGAACACACAGAACGTCAGAACCGCCGCTGCCGAATCTACCGAAACACGGGTGAAGGGCGAGGATAACAGCGTCCTGAGCCCGGCTGAATTTTCGGACCTGTACAGCTGGCTCCGCGCAAACGGTGAGTTTACCGGCGTGGCGGGCGTGCACTGGGCGCGATTTGCCGACATGACGCTGATTGAGGAGCCCACCCCGGAGCCTGAGGCCCTGAAGATTTACGTCCGGAACGGGTATCCCGTTGCCGTCCAGGAATATGACACCGGATTTGTTATTGTCCGCGAATACTACGACGCCGGGCAGTGAGCCCGGTTACAGAATTTATTTTTTTCACTCTCATTTATTTAAGGAATATTACTATGGTCCGTTTATCAACCCGCTACGCTGCTCCCGTTTCCGTCCGTAAAAACAACCCGCTGAGCAATGAAGAATTAATGCGCGTCGTGCCGAGTGCATTTTCCGAAGAGAAACACGATTCGCGCTCAGATCGTTACACTTATATCCCTACCATTACGTTGCTGGATAAACTGCGTGAAGAAGGGTTTGAACCTTTTTATGCCAGTCAGTCGCGCGTGCGCGATCCTGAGCGTCGTGAGTTTACCAAGCACATGATCCGCCTGCGCCGTGGAAATAATAACGGCGGCGAAGAGGTGCCCGAAATCGTATTACTGAACAGCCATGACGGCTCCAGCAGTTATAAAATGATCCCCGGTATTTTCCGTAAGGTGTGCAGTAACGGTCTGGTGTGCTGGAAATCGTTCGGTGAAATCAGCGTGCCGCATAAAGGGGATATTGTGTCGCAGGTTATCGAAGGCGCTTATGAGGTGCTGGGCGTGTTCGATAAGGTGGAAAATAATATCGGCACCATGAAAGCGATTCAGGTCAACAGCGAAGAACGCCGCCTGCTGGGGCAGCTGGCGCTGGAGTATAAATATGACGGAAAAGAGCCGCCGGTATCCGCTGAGCGAATTATTCAGCCGCGCGCCTGGTATGACAAAGGCACCGACCTGTGGACCGCATTTAATATCGTACAGGAGAATCTGATTAAGGGCGGCGTCTCCGGCAGAACGGCGAAGGGAAAAAGAACCACTACACGACCGGTAACCGGCATTGATGGCGATATTAAGCTGAATCAGGCGCTGTGGAAAATGGCCGAAGAGTTTGCAAAGCTGAAATCATAACCGTCAGCCCCGGTAGCCGGGGCTATTTTGAAACGGTGTTAACGTCCGCGCTGAGAAAGCTTTCCGGCGCGGGCGTTTTTTTATTCTGCTGTGACATCGCGGCGTACACCTCATCGCGGGCGATCAGCACGCGGTAAATACTTTTGATGATGGCCGCATATTCACGTCTCTGTTTTATCAGCTTCGGACTGGGTCCGGTGTTATACATCCCGACGCTGTCCCAGTTCCTGCCGTACTGCCTGAAGTTACGCGCCTCGATCCATGCGCCGGTGTAAATACAGATGCAGGGATTTTTGAGTAACCTTTCCCGCGTAATATTGAATATTTTCAGCTGATTAAAGTGAGAGCTGTTGATCTGCATATTACACACGTCATGCGTTCCGCCGCTGCTTTTTGTATTCAGGGCGTTATTACGCATGCGCGACTCCTGTATTGAATGCGCCATCAGCAGGCGCGGATCAATACCAAAATCCTGACCGGCTTTTGTAAAACACATTTCGGGTGCGGCCTGTGCGCTGAATACAGCAGCAAGGCCGAGAACAGCAAACCATTTCATTCTGATAATCTCACGTGCATGCGCATAAAGCGCCAGGCGGGTTGGTGTGAAAAATACGCGCTCAGATCATCCCTGGCAAGATAATTCGTTACAGGCGCGCACGATGCGCTGACGGGGTTCTGATTAACTTCGTCACGGATATAAAGAATTCAGGAAGATAGCGTTATTTAACAAGCCGCTTTTGAGGGGTAAGATTTCATCACACCCCACGCAAGATGTTATCTTGCAGTTTAGTGTCTTAAAAACATATGCTTAGAATGTGTTCTGAGCTGTATTTAGCGAGTATGAATTAAATTGTGTGCTGATTGACACACTTTTCAGTGCCGGATTGTGTGTCAGTACAGTGCCTGATTGTGTGTTAGTGCGGTGCCTGATTGTGTGCTAATGCAGTGCCGCTTGGTGTGTCAATCCGGCACTGCAAACGGCACTGTAGTGTGTGTTAATTGTGGTTATATAATTTAATCAATAATTTATATTATAACTGGTGTGGCATAGTGCCGGATTGACACACATCAAAAGCAGCCATAGTGCCGGATTAACACACATCAAAAGCAGCCATAGTGCCGGATTAACACACATCAAAAGCAGCCATAGTGCCGGATTAACACACATTAAAATCAGCCATAGTGCCGGATTAACACACATTAAAATCAGCCATAGTGCCGGATTGACACACATAAAAATATGCCACAGTGCCGGATTCACACACCTTCCGGATAAATTAAACAGTGCCGGATTGACACACACTGAAGCCGGTGTAAATAATACGGTAAACGAGATTATACCGGAATGCAGTCGTTCAGGATTGCTCCCTGATTAAAATACTTAAAATTAAACATACCCGGCAGGATTAAAATAATCCCGGATCACAAGGAATACCCGCATGGCGCGCAGGAACATCTACTTTAAAGAAAAAACGGAAAGGGAAGTGCAGGAGCTAGTGCAGATTGAACTGCAAAATGGTGCCAGTCACGGTGAGGTTAACTTTTCCTCCGTTGTGAATGAACTCGTCGGCATCGGTCTGATGGTGAAAAAACACCAGGGCGAGGGGAATAAATTCGACGCGGAAGAATTTAACCGGGATTTAATACGCCGCGTGGCGGGCACCCGTGAGGGAACCAGCATCATGATGGCCATGCTCACTGAAATGTATCTGCATCTGCGCGGGGAGTCCGGTCCGCAGGCGCTGGAAGAGATAATTGACCAGAACCTGACAGGAATGAGCACGGCTGAAGATAAAGCCGAGAGCAAACACTTTATTCTGGAAGAGTGACACTTTCTGCATAAGGATTTAAATCCGGTAGCGTAACGCTACCGGAATATGCACCATCCGCTGCTCAGGATACTGTGTACCCTGCCTAGTGAGCCTGACCCAACTGCAAAGGGTATTTAATTTCCTGAGCTTTCTCTGATTCATTCACTCCGTAACCCTGATTATTCGATAAAATAAAAGGCCATGGTTTTTTCAGGTGAGGGTGAAGAGTGTGGTGACTTACTCTTTAAGGCTGGAAATTTCAGTGCGTTGACGTTGAGTCTCAGTATGCCATTTTGCTTGTCAGTGATTTCAGACAAAGCTTGTGGATAACAGTATCTTTACTCAGGAATGTTAAACTTATTCACTTCCTCATGACCCAATAAATTTATCCTAATCTTATTTTCCATAGCCGCCGTGCGTGAATGCTCCCGCTGCGGCGGCCATGCCTCTGGTTTTAATCTCTGCTGTGGAAAATAAAGGGAGTGGATGAGCAGACTATTTATTAATTTTAATGAAAAAAATCAGGACTCCTACTGTTTACCCGTGAGCGGATTCTCGGCCACCACCTCTTTTTCCAGAATAAACTCGTCAAATAATATGGCCAGCTCGCGCAGCCTTCTGACCTCTTCGTTCTCCGGCAGCTGCTGCTCCGTTAAATAATTCAGCGAGGCTAGCAGGTGCTGCTGTATTTCCATGTTCACGCTGCGGCGGTTAAAGCGGGCACTGATTTCCATGTCACGCCATAAATTCTCCGCAAAGCTGCTGCTGAAGGCCGTGTTTTTTCCGGGGGCGAACGGTTTCTTTTCTGCCTGTCTCATTTCATTCTGCTGAAACTCCACCCGGATAATATCCAGACGCGACTGAATAAACTCATAGAACTTCCTGGCCAGCGCAACCAGCCGCTGTCCCTCATCCGTTTTTATGACGTGACGGCGGGGTGAAAACTGCATCGACGTTATTAACCGGCTGATAATTTCGTCGTTGGTGGTAAATCGCCGGACGCGCGCCGCCACGCGTAATTCCATCAGCAGATTTTCCGGCAGCCACAGTTTCCGGTACTGCATTTCACCGCGGGCATATTTACGCGGTCGTCTGTGTTCGTCGTCATATTTTCTTTTAATTCCCTGCGTCATGACTTCCGTCAGAAAAATAAATAAGGTGTTCATGCCTGCATTCTGCGGGAATAAATAAAGCCTTCGCTTGCAGCGGCCGCGCCACTCAGAGGTTTAAGGTAGCTCCCGCGGACGCGGGCCCATGATAGTGCAATTAGTTACAACAGTCAGAGAAATAACTGTAGTCAGCCAGTCTGAACCATCGCGCCCCTCTCACCTCGGACCCGCGCCGTACCTGCACCCCGGACCCGCGCCGTACCTGCACCCCGGTTGCCCCCACTGACCAGCCCCCGCCGCCCGGCCCGGAGGGCCGGTAAATCGTTCAAGGCTTTGGGTTGAATGCTGTAACTACTGGGTCCTTCGTGGCTGTTAGCGGTGCCGCGGGTTCTTTCTTTCGTCTGCGACCGTCTGGCTTCAGTGCGCCTGAAAGGCCGCTGCTTAAAGGGCGGTCGGGCAGGGGGATGTTCAGGCAGGCTGGGAATAAGTAACACAGACTGTATGTATGATGTTTTCAGCGCAGACTGGCAGCTGAATGTACATTTTCCTGTTCGCCTGCGTGCTGCTCATAGCGTGCCGTATAACGGACCAGTTTATAGCGGCCATTGTTTATTGAGTCAGGCGCGATGATGATTGGTGCTGGCTTCTGATAGAAGTACCCTGAGATTAAAATCGGTGACATTTTACGGTTAAACGCCCAACCAGACAGTTCAATCAATAAACCTTCACCTACTGAAATTATCATATCAACGTCACAGGCAGTCTGTTAGTTCTCTTAAGCAAATGGATATTAATCAATAACGCTGTTAGTGCCGGGACGATTTTTTTTGAATGTTCCTGTTCCAATACCTCCCAATTTAAGTAATTACCTTTCGATCCCAGCTTTCATGCCTGATATTCACCAGATATTGCGTTTCGCTTAATTTTCTTTTTTTACTTTTTTGAGTCTATTAACGTGACAAACATCACAACTTTGCCAGGCTTAATTTAATCACCAAAAAGGAGACACAGATGAACTCATTCACTAATAAAACTCTCATCACACAGGAATATCCGAAGCCGCCGTTTAAAAAACAACATCAGCCTGTTCCTGGCCTGGCGAGTAAAATGGAGCCACGGCCCGACCACGGTGAAACCAGTTACCGGGGCACTGGACGCCTTACCGGTCGTAAGGCACTGATTACGGGTGGAGATTCCGGTATTGGCCGCGCCGTTGCTATCGCTTATGCGCGTGAAGGCGCCGATGTCGCGATTAATTACCTGCCGGATGAAGAGCAGGATGCTGCAGAAGTCGTAAAATTAATCGGAGCCGAAGGACGAAAAGCTGTTGCTATCCCAGGCGATATTCGTTCTGAAGAATTTTGTCAGAAACTGGTTAACGAAGCTGCCAGCCAATTAAATGGTCTCGATATTCTGGTTAATAATGCCGGGCGGCAGCAGTTTAATGAATCTATTCGTACGCTCTCTACGGAAGATTTTGACGCTACATTTAAGACCAACGTTTATGCGATGTTCTGGATAACCAAAGCGGCGCTGGAATACATGCCTGCCGGTTCATCCATCATTAATACCACCTCAGTACAGGCCTACGATCCGAGCGCCATTTTACTGGATTACGCTCAGACAAAAGCTTCGATAGCCGCTTTCACCAAAGCCCTCGCGAAACAGCTGGGCGAACAGCAAATACGCGTTAACGCTGTCGCACCAGGACCTTACTGGACACCACTGCAGGTCTGCGGCGGCCAGCCACAGGAAAAAGTTGAGCAGTTTGGCGCCACCGCCCCGCTGGGCCGCCCCGGCCAGCCAGCAGAAATTGCGCCTCTCTATGTCACCTTTGCTGAAACCACCAACAGCTTTACCTCCGGCCAGGTCTGGTGCTCCGATGGCGGCACCGGCACGGTCTGAGTATCAGCAGGATTTTTTGAAGAACGTGGCCGCAAGCGGCCACGTTGTCGTCTCAGCATGCAGGGAAAAGCAATGAATAATCAGGTACTACGATCGCCGATGCGCGAGGATGGATTTGCCCGCCTTGGGGATTATGCGGCCATTGGTGAAGGTCGGTCTGTGGCACTTATTGCCCCGGATGGGGCTATTGACTGGTGGTGTGCGCCAAACCTTGATTCACCGCCATTATTTGACCGCCTGCTGGACCCCGAAATCGGCGGTTTTTTCCAGATTGAACCCATTGCAGATTACCGTACGGAAAGGGCCTACCGCCCTGACAGCAACGTCTTGGAAACACGGTTTATTACGCAGGATGGCAGCGTACTCATTACTGAGTCGATTAACAGCACGCTGGCCGGTCGTCTTCCCTGGAGCGAACTGGCAAGACGTATTGAAGGGATCGAAGGCAAAGTTGAACTGAGCCTGACATTACGGTTCGGCACCGTGGCCGAGACCCGCTCTCCGTGGCGGGATAACACTGAACAGGGTGACGTTTATCATCTTGCCGAACTGATGGCTATGCTACGTACGTCTGACGACTGGCTGATAACAGAGCGAGGCGATGGAGTGATCCGCGCAACGCTTCGTACCCGACCTGATAGTCACTCGCTGGTTGCCCTGCTGGTGACAGAGCGCGAGCCGCTGGCTGTGCCTGATTTGCAAGCCGTTGATGCCCGTATTGAAACCAGCCATACGGCGTGGCGCGACTGGGCGCACAGCCTAAGCTACGCAGGCCGTTATGCAGATCACGTCAGACGCTCGGCGCTGTCTCTCAAATTCCTCTGGTATTCGCCAACCGGTGCACTGGCCGCTGCGGCAACCACCTCACTGCCCGAGGGCATTGGCGGAGAAAAGAATTATGATTATCGCTATGCATGGGTGCGCGACGCCTGCCTGATTATCAAATCGTTCGTTTTCCTGGGCGCGCTGGAAGACTGTAAAGCCGCTTTTTCATGGTTATCGAAAACCATCATACGCCACGGCACCCGGCTGCGCGCCTGTTACACGCTGGAAGGCGGCGTGGTGCCTGCAGAAAGTTACCCCTCCTTACGCGGTTATCAGCATTCTCTTCCTGTTCGTATCGGCAACAACGCACGCGATCAGGTTCAGCTCAGCATGTACGGCGACATGCTGGCCACGGCAGAACTCTTCATCCGTGCCGGCCACATCCTGGATCTTGAAACTTCACGCATGCTGGGAGAGCTCGCGAACTACTGTGCCGATCAGTGGCGTCAGAAAGACAGCGGGATCTGGGAGTTGCCGGACGAACAGCATTATACCCACTCCAAAATGGCCTGTTGGCTGGCGCTCGACAGCGCAGTATCACTGGCAAAAGCTAAACATATCGAACCCACCTGGGTTCAGCGCTGGGAGCGGGAGCGGGATCGAATCAGTGAATGGATTGAGGAGCACTGCTGGTCAGAGGAAAAGCAGGCTTACCTCTTCTATCCCCACGCTGACGGTAAGCTCGATGCCGCTCTGGCACTGGTACACCACTATGGCAACACGGTTAACCCGGAACGCATGCGTGCCACCTATGGTGCCATCCGGGAGGACTTGGGTCACGGCAGCGCGATGCTATACCGTTACAGCGGCGTTGAGCAGGAAGAAAGCACGTTTATTGCCTGCTCTTTCTGGATGGTCGAAGCGCTGGCAGCGATGGGTGAAGCGCAGTCAGCCGAAAAGGCGATGGAAGAGATTCTGGATAAGCTCTGCCAGTGCGGTAACGTCGAAACCTTCAATGAAATGTTTGATGTCCGCAGCGGCGAGTGGCGCGGCAACATGCCACAGGGGTTGAGCCACCTGGCTCTCATCTGTGCGGCGCAGGCGCTGACCGATCACGCTTAAACCTCAACCGTTTTTTCTGAGAGTAGGGTTCCAGCGTTGCAGATACAGCCCGGCTGGCCCTCTTACATCACTTTAAAAAGGATATAACCGATGATCCGCGGAATTGAACATATTGGCATTACCGTTTCTGATTTAAAGCAGGCCGAGCATTTCTTCATCGGCGCGCTGGATGCATCTGTGCTCTACCGTATCGTTCCGCCCGCTGATGCCGAAAAGTTTATTCCGGGCAAGAAAATGGCTCCTCTCAATGGCTTCCCTGCGGAACTCAGGTTAACCGGCCTCTCCATGCTGCGGCTGAAGAATGGGTGCAACGTTGAGTTATTTCAGACAGACCCTTCCGCGAAAGATCACTCCGCTCATCCAGGCTTGCCGGGAATTAACCACTTCTCACTGTATGTGGATGACATTCACCAGGCAGCGGAAAGAATGCGGGCGCATGGCGCAGAAATGCTTGAAGGCCCTTCCGACTGCTTTGCTCAGGAGGAGGGGGCAGGCAATCAGACGTGGTTCGGCATGACACCTTTTGGCGTCCTCATCGAGCTCATTACACTGCCTTCAGGCATTCGCTATGACGCTGAAGCCACCCAGCAGCGCTGGATACCGGAAGTCTGAATCATTTACCCGGAGGCCAGACGATGCAAAGACGTGAATTTATTGCGGGCGGACTCGCAACATTGTGCCTGTCGCGGGCAGCCTTCGCTGTGGCAGAGTCGATGGTTAATCCGCAACTGCAGGTTGCCGCCACTTCACCCTGGCTTGCCAACGGCCTTGCTGTCTCAGCCGGTGGCACCATGTTCCTCAACTTCCCCCGCTTTAAAGGGCATGAGAAGTCTCCGGCGCTTGCGCGCGTGACCGAATCTGGCCTGGCCCCCTTCCCGGGTAATCACTGGAATAAATGGACGCCGGGTGATGAAGGTCTCAACAACCTTGTCAACGTAAATGCCTGCCATCACTTCGGTGACGGCAGGCTGTGGGCGGTTGATCAGGGTGCACCTCAGGGTGAGCAACCTTCAAAGGGTGCGGCAAAACTTGTCGCATTCGACATCGCAACAGGCGAAGCGGCTTCAGTTATCCGGTTTGATGAAATAGCTTTACCGCCGGGTGGTGCGCCTAACGACCTGCGCATAAAGGGTAACTCCGTGTATGTGACTGATTCCGGGCTTGGCGGCGTCATCATTCACGACCTTGAGACAGGCAAAACGATAAGAAGGCTCTCCGGAAATGCATTGCTGCGTAAACCTGATGGGCTCGTTCAGAAAGGCTACCAGGGCCGAATTCTTGAGGATAACCGCGGAAAACGCCCCACCGTGCACAGTGACGTTATCGAGGTCAGCCCTGACGGACAATGGCTTTACTATGCGCCCCCGGCCGGCCCGCTTTATCGTATCCCTACGGCTTCATTAAAAGATCAGCGGTTAAGTGATAAAACACTGGCGGGGCAAATTGAGAAAGTAGCGGATATTCCTTCTATAGGTGGATCGGCCATCGATGCGGCAGGGAATATTTATCTTTCCAATGTGGAGAAACGCTCTGTCGATAAACTTCAGCCTGACGGCACACTCAAGACGCTAATAAAGGATGAGAAGCTCATAACGCCTGATGCTCTCGTTATCTCAGACGGCTGGATCTATGTACCCGCACCTCAGATTGAGTATCTGGCAGATAACAACAAGGGTACAGATGCAACGCATGGCCCCTGGTCAGTTTACCGTTTCCCCTTCAGCACTTAAGAAAATAGTTTTGTAACTGAAATCCATGCGGTGCATGACGAAGCTAAAAGCCAGGGCAGACAAATTGCAGGGATAGAGCGAAAGTCGCCAACTAAAGAAGAGCCATAAGGGCAATGTTACGGGTATCAAGCTTTACGCGGCTTGGCTGATTTTATCTCAGGAAAATTCCGAGAATGTGATAAGTGGCAGGAAAAATACCCTGCATGATCCATACTTATTAGCATGAAGTTCTGAACTGGGATTGCCAGGCGGCAGCCCGTGAATTAACGAAGGAGACCGACATGAACGAAGATCGCATCAGCGGTAACTGGAAGCAGTTCAAAGGCAAAGTGAAAGAACAGTGGGGCAAGCTCACCGACGACGATATGGATGTCGCGGAAGGTAAACGCGACCAGCTGGTAGGTCGTATCCAGGAACGTTACGGTTACGGCAAGGAACAGGCTGAAAAAGAGCTGAAAGACTGGGAAGATTCTAACCACTATAAATGGTAAACCCCTGGAATTGATACTGAAACCGGCTGCCATGCCGGTTTTTTTATTGCATGGCATAAGTACGTGATACAGGGCTGGCCAGTAATCTGCCCTCGTGCCGTACGTCTATTTCATCCTAAAGATTTTCACTTCAAAGGGGAATTCTGAAAACTGCCCTGTGCGGAGCCACTTTAAATTTAAGATAGCGATTTTTTTCTGAATTAATCTATAGTTAGTGCCGGGTGAAACCCAATCTCTTGGAAACTTGAATTTTTAACCGGCACTCAATGTGCCGGTTTTTTTCAACTCTCCTTTGTAGCCTTTATTCAGCCACCATAAAACTGATAAGAGCCCGTTCTTTTCGCTTTCGCCTGATACATCGCTTTGTCAGCGTGATCAAATAACTGATCGACGGATACTGATCCGAAGCCTGCAAGGCTGATACCTATGGATGCCCCGATACGCACTTCCATTTTATGAATAACGAATGGCTCCCGGAGGCTGTCAATAAGACGCTGTGCGATCGCTGAAGCCGCCTCGCGATTAAGGCATTTAGCGGCTATGAGGAACTCATCACCTCCCAGGCGCGCCACTGAGTCCCCAGAGCGCATGCAGTGTTTTAATCGCTCACTCACCTGCTGTAGCAAAACGTCACCTGCCGCATGCCCCAGGGTATCGTTAACGGGTTTGAATCCATTAAGATCGATAAAAAGAACTGTTGTGAAAGTGAGATCTTCTCCCTCAGACAGCATCCCTCTGACTTTATCGTAAACCCAGGCCCTGTTAGGCAATCCGGTCAACGTGTCCCGGGTAGCAAGCTTCTCAAGCCTTCTCATTTTTTCCTTGTCATGCGTGATATCGCGTGAGACAAGCACGGCTCCGATATTATCGCCAGTAGAGGGATCACTTACCCCACAAGCCTTAGTACCGAGCGTGATGTAGTGGCCATCCCGGTGCCTTTTGCGAACTTCTACGACGTCCGGCAGCACACCACCCTCAAATAGATGCATTAACGCATCTCCGGCGGATACGCGGTCGTCAGGATGGAGGAAATCCACCACGCGCTGGCCAACTATCTCGTCCACTGAATATCCAATCATTTCACTATAAGAAGGCGAAATCGATACGTACCTGCCGTCCCTGTCACAATGCGCGATTAGGTCGGTGCTGTTTTCAATCAACAATCGGTATTCGGTCGCCGTGCGTAGAGCATCCTCAAGGGCTTTACGCTGACCGGTTATATCAAGGATAAATCCATTGAAATGGCCAAGAGAGTTACTGGTCGTGTATCCCGGCAAACCAGACAGGATCACCCGGCGTCTGGTCCCGTCAAGGCAGTTAATCGGTACTTCGATGTTAAAAGGGGTCAACATTTCCAGCGCTGCAGTGAGTTGCTGCGCAATCGTTGCGTCATTATCAGCCTGTGCGAATTCCAGCCATTCACTCAGCGTAACGCCTTTCAGTGCGGGGAGAAGACCCTCAGGGCTTTCCTGACTGGTAACACAGAAGTCACAAGCGTCGGTGGACCAGACGGCGGAAAGGGCAGGTTTGATCGCATTGCTCATTATTTTGAACTCCGTTTTAGACTGTCGATACTGGTTAACCTCAACAATGATCGTGATAGATACCTTTTATCAGTCACTGACGTTCCTGGAGTTCATCATTTAAGAGATAAAAGCGTTTCATTTCGGGTATGGCAACCATGCTTAGCGTTGTAGATAAACCTGCAGAAATCAAACTGCGGATTATTTCTGGAGTGAGGGGACAGTGAGACACTATCGGCAATTGAGATATCAATCTTATCGGCTGTTCAGTCCGCTAACTTAAATATCTCATACCGCCGAAACGGGGTCAGGTTTCGCGAAGATGTATGGTGTCTCAGCAATTAGATCCATAACCAATCAAAAGTACACTGCGCCAGTAGCGAGTCATGATTTTTATGATTACGCTTTCTGCCTGGGGAATAAGGAAATTTTGAGGTGGTTATGGCTCGTAGACTCGCAGAGAACGTAATGAGTGCTCAGGAAGTTCACATCGAAATGCTGAAGTGCTACCTGCGGGAGTCAGAAATTATTCTGCATTCGCTGGAAGAACAGAAAATCACGGCAGGAGAAACGTTGCTGTTCGAGAGACGCCTGAGCGCGGCCCGGGGGGAGCATCTTCAGCTGCAGAACGAAATCAGTCTGGCCACTGAAAAACTTAACAGACTCATCCGTCAGAAAACGGTAATGCAGCCTGCCTGACCGGAGGCACCGCCAGCATCTCTAAAAAAAGTTGTAGCCCTGATGTGAGTTTTCCCTTTGTAATCAGTGCGGGCAATCAGCAGGGTGGAGAACGGATAACTGAGAAAGGTAAAAGCTGGGTAAAGGCAGAAGACGTGGCGCGGCTGGCGGGGGTTGCCCGTTCGGCCGTGTCCAGGACCTTCACGCCCGGCGCATCTGTAGCTGAATTAAATCGCGCGAAAGTGATGCGTGCCGCCGAAAAGCTGGGCGACCAGGTCAATATAATTGCCTGCACCATGAACACCGGCAGCAGCAACTGTCAGGGCGGACATTCTCATTAAAGGCGCGCAAATGTCATCGCATGCCTGCTTTTCAGCTACCCTCTTTAGATTGAGGATCTTTAGGGAACAGAGGTGCATGATACTGAGGTTAAACGAGGCGGAGCTGGCTACACTGGTAGGCCGTCGTTTCGCATCAGCTGAAAACAATGCCGCAACCAGCGTCACGACAGTCCTGGAAGTCAGGATCCAGAGTGGCAGGCAGCTGATTGTCCATGAGCTGTACGGCAGGCAACACAAGACAGCTCTCACTGTATTTATGCTCAGATTTCCTTATGCGCTGCCCTGAATACAGCTTGCCTTTATGCCCGAACACAGCTGCCGTCTGAGGCGTGATGGTCTGAATTATTTACATCCAGAAAATGCCGGCGGGAATGCTGTAAAAAACCCGCATTATGACGGGTTAAATAAATCAGTACAGAAATTCTCGTTTGAAACAGCGTAGCTGTGTGTGCACCACGATATTACTCCGTCAGTCCCCTCGCCTCCTGAAGGGCAAAGAGGTTCCCTGATAAACAGGGATGAAATTGAAGCCCGCGCGGGTTAGGATCGGCAATTAAATCCGCATATCAAAGAAAAATTAATCAAAGTATGGATACCTCAAACCTCTACGTCGATCACCTTGCCTGGTGCGGACTTATCGCACTGAACATGGCACGTCAGGCCGGAGCCGTCAGTTCCGCTGCGCAGGAAAATCTCTTTTTATGCAGGTGGCTGGCGACCGCTGAGAAGAAACGCCTGTTCCGGCGTGAACTGGCGAATGACATTCGCTGGCTGCTCAGAGAAGGCCGGGAGAAAGGGCTTCGGGCGGATCTGCCGGGTAAGCTGGAATATCTCTGGCGGGCAAGCAGCAGTGATTTGCTGGCGCAAAATGATTTATTCCGCCTCCAGCACGTGATGCACGCCATTACGCTGACGGGTATTAATTACGGCGTTCTCACGGAATCCGACTGGGAAGGGCGCCAGGCATTGAAGATGAATCCTAAAATCCCGGCTGTTTTCCTCCGGAAAAGCGATCTGGAAACCGGTTTTGATGAACAGGGAAGCCTTATAAAACCGCTGGCCACCCGTATTACCGCCGAACTCTCTGCGGTGGATGCGCTACTGTCACGTGCCGGGTGGAAACGCAAAGCAGATGTGGATGATCCCCTATTACATCTTCTAATCACTGATATTCAGTAAAGGCAGCCAAACCGTATGAAGTTTATGAGGCAGATAACCAGAGTACAACCCTGACATTAGCTCGGGATCACTTGAGCCAATGTCAGGCTACTATTATGGCCCATCTGAGAGTTAGTCACTGACCAAAGCCAGAAAATCCTGACAGGGAGCCAGGGTATCAGACAGGGAATAAAAAGCCTTAATGACGAATTTTAGAAAGCTCTTCTTCAGACAGGCCTGTCATTTCTTTCACTGATGTCAAAGCCATGCCACTTTTGAGGAGTTTTTCAGCAATATCGACTCTGCTTTTATGCTCTCCCAGTTGCATACCTTTTTCGATACCTTTTTCGATACCTTTCTGTTCCAGCTGCTGTGCGATGGTCATCAGAGCCTCCTCATGCTGCGGCACTCTCTGTGCCAGATTACGTACAAAGGCTTCAGCGTCTTCAGTTTCGCCTGCCTGTATAAGGTAGTTTATCAGTGATATGAGTTGCTGTCCCGTCAGATGTCCGGTCAGCAGCGTTGTCGTAAGTCGATCGAGAAGCTCCGCCAGATCCCGTCGATGGATGTGCTTCTGAAGCAACGTCAGCGCTGCCATGCTGCGGTGATTCATAATCTCATCATCGGGTATAGCCGTAACGTCTACAAGTGGAAATGCCGTGCCGTATAACCTGGCAGCCATATCCGGATCGCTGAACTCCTGAAGCCAGTCTGTCGAATAGGGGTAAGGGCTTCGCCGACCGGTGTAAAACAGTACAGGGATCACCAGTGGAAGCTGCTTATGACCCGCATCAAGATGCCGCTGCATTGCCGCTATAGCGTAACGCATAAGACGAAACGCCATATGCCGATCGGGCGTAGACTGATGCTTAATCAGCACGTGGATATAGCCGTCACCACGGGTGGTTTTAACGCTGTAAAGCACGTCGCTGTAATAGGCGCGAAGGTTTTCTTCCACAAAACTGCCGGACTCAAGCCTTAGCGTGCTGAGGTCGCAAATGGCGCGAAACTCTGCCGGCACGTGTAGTTCGATAAAGTCGCGCGCCGTATCCGGGTGCGTCAGAAATGCTTTGAATGTCGCATCGTGTGGTGTCGGTGTTATTTTTTTACTCATGTTCCTGTAGTCCGTCAGCCAGACGTTCTTCCGCGTTGGAAGGAAAGTGTGCGCTTAAAAGGGAGCCAGCGAATGGTGATTACTGACATCGCGTGCTGTATTCAGCATTCAGCCAGTAAGCGAATGTCGAAATCCTGCTGGCAAAAGTCATGATATCGCCTCGCGGCCGCTGGCTGACACTCAGCAGGTAGTCCATTTCTTCCGCAAGAGCTGGATACCGATCATTAAATTTTGCGCAATGCTCTTCAAGCGTTGCCGGCCAGCCCGAATCATTGTCGTCTCTCAGAATGCTCGTCGAACGAATGGCCTTACGTGCTGCCGCCCGCTGTAGCGCATGTCGTTGCAAAGGCTCCAGTGAGGGCTTCATAAGAGAAATATAGCCATTCAGCACGATGAGAAAATCACCGTTAACGGCGACGGCAATGTCCCTGGAAGGTCTGAAAGGTTTAAAGCGTTCTCGCAGGTCTTCACCATACACGCAGACGCAGTGATGTTTCAGCCAGTAGCCCCAGCGATTCGCACTGGCAGGCAGCATCACCTCATCCAACACGCCCGGGTCGATATCAATTTTACTGATGACTGAATATTGCTGTTCCAGTTCTGCCTTAACAACCTGCATTTTGGCTGCAGTAAGGTCATCAAGTTCCCGCGTGAATATCACCGTAAGATCCAGGTCGGATAACGCCTCCCTGCCTGTGCCCTCAGCCAGGCTGCCATACACATATATGCTGTGGATCTGGTCAGGCATGTCTGAACTCAGCTTCTGCACCACGTCAGAAACCACTGGGGCGAAAGCAGGCTGAAAGCCGCTGAAGGCAGGTTCGGTGATGTATCCGTTTTTATCAACCGCCATTCTTTCTCCTTCGTGCTGTTAACGACATCCTTAGCTGAAGCCAGTAACGGAAGACGAATATTACCAGCCGCATCGAAAAATTTCATTCAGAGCATACGGCATACAGGTTCAGTCAGGCCTGTGCAGAAGGTATCCTGCTAATCATCATCATTTTCCATGAGCGCTACCATTGCGCCTCTATGAGCTTCGACCATACGGATATACCGCATAACCGTCTGGGTCTGAGTCCAGGTGCCTTCCTGCATGATCTGAGCGATCGAAATGCCCTTTCTGGCCATATCCTGCGCGGCCCCGACGCGCGCGCTGTGACCACTCCAGCTGGAATAGCGTCCCTTGTTCGTTTTCAGGGGTGTTTTTGCACCCGCCTGATGTCTTGCGCGGCGCCAGATATCTTCCAGGCAGGGCGCACTCATGGGCACTTCAGATACTGACGTAATTTTGTTAGACCGGTGTACCGGGCAGAAGAGTACCGCATCGGGTTCACCCGCCAGACCGGCGGCGTTTATCCATTCCATCAGCCGCTCAGATGAGCGTGAACTGAGCGCCTTGACGATGCCGCCGGACTGGAGAATGGTCTTGGTCCAGCCGACGTCGAGGATAATGCGACCGTCGGCCGACCGGGTAATGTCACGCACCCGCAGACGGGACAGCTCACTCATACGCAGCAACGTACCGTAAGCCACGTGCATGAAGGCGAGGTCCCGCAGGTGCTGAAGCCGGGGTGAATGCTTCCATGCCGCATCGAGGCGATTCAGGTCCGGCCGGCAGAAGGGGACCGCCTGCCCGGTGCGCTCGCCGGAAACGATGGCCGTACGATTAATTTTCTTTTTAGCACGCACTACGTCAGGCGATACCGTTGGCGGCACCAGCCCGGCGTTACGGTGTAACATTGACATCAGCGCGGCGTGCACCGAGATGGTCGAGGTTGACCGTCCGATGGCCTGGAGGTGAAACAGGTAGTCCTGCATGTCCTCCGGCGACATCGGCAGAAATGAACGGCTGTTTTCCTGCGACCAGCGCCAGCAGATCCGCATCACGCTCAGAAGCTGGCGCCACGTATTAGGTGAGAAAGCCTCGCGGTGCCGGACAAAGGCGGCCAGCTTCGCGGTGAGATCGTCACCGGCGCTGCCGCAGAGGGCCACGCCGGTAAAACCGGATATATCGTTCATGTCTGCTCAGTATTTGCCCGTTTTGATGACGGCATCGCTACGTGAATTCTGAAGAAAGAGCAGGGCAAATGCCCGCCAGATTTCACGTAGCGATGCCGGAGTTTTAACCGCCAGCGACCGGCCCCGCTCAGCTGCGCAGCGTTCGGTTCTAGCCGTATCGTATAAATGGCCGTTGAGCTCAGGATCCGGCCCGGATCCGCATGATACAGGGGTTTTTAGGGTTTGTCTGGACTTATATAAGCTTTATTATATAAGGCTAGGATCCGGAGTACGCGTCGGGTCAAAAAGTAATGGCAAGATCTGCAAAGTTCATAAAACGCCAATTATATGAAGTTGAGCGTAGTTAAAACTTAATGATATATATTGGGCTCTAATAAAGAGTTAAAAAAGGGATTTTCAATTGTAAAATTATTCATAATGTAGTTTCGACAACGTAAGGATGTATTTGGCAATTAATTTAATAAATGCCTCACTTAATAATTAAATCTGATAAATGAGGCGAGTGAAAATCTAAGCTCTCTGACGTATTTCTTCTCGAACTTTAACTTTCTGGTCAACTAAATTCTTAATTTCTGTAAACAATTTAGCATGTTCATTTTCTCGATCAGACACAGTTATAACCAGAGAATATTTTTCATTATCTTTGACGTCTTGATGAATCCATTCTCTATCCTGCCTGGTAACTACCACAAACCATTTGTACTTAGGATTCAACTGCTTAAATTTCCATCTGGAGCTTTGAACTGTACCTTTACTTCGAAGCTGGGCAGAAATTTCACGATTGTTAGTGCTGTCGTCGTTTCTTGACTTTTGTTCCTTCTGATTTTTATGATCGAACGACTTCTGAACCTCTTCCAGAGACAATCCTTTTACTAATCTGTAATAAATTTGAGTAGCAGTATAATCAATACGTGTTGTACGTACAGCCGGTGAGTGTGCCAATGTTACAGTCAACTCTCTGGTTGAACGTTTAGAACGTAAAAAATCTGGAGGTAAAGGGAGTTCAAAGAATTGACAGGTGTCATTTTCAATTACCTCTTCACTCATTAAAACAACGCAATGGTCAGATGATTTAAATAAATCACTTTCACTAACGCAACCGTAGCCAGCTACATCACGAGCAATTTCTCTATTATAAGTCTCTTTATTTTCCTTATAAGCAGTTTTCATAGCATCTGGAAATGTTTCAGAAACCGCATTGTTCATGAAAGAATGGTTTACTAAAAGTGCCCTTAATGTATTTGCAGATGCATCTGGATAAATATTGAGAAGCCTACCGGCCAAATGAGAAATATAAGGTGCTGAAAAGCTTGTCCCACAAATTTCTTTAAATAGAGTGTTACCTTGGAATTTGTTATTAAGAGTTAAAACTCCAAGCCCCCTCATATCAGATTTCCACTGATTACCTTCATGTCGCATTGGACTCGCAAGATTCCCACCTGCTGCTACTAACTCTGGTTTTAATGCACCTTTAACTGATGGGCCATGCCGTGTAAACGGTGAAGGCTGATTCTCTGAGGCAGGAGATAACTGATGTATTTCAGAATAACGTTGACTATCGAAAGTTGCATTATGCTTGGCGATGCTTCCAACAGTTAAAGCATTAAGAGCAGGTGCAGGATCAATAAGTGTGCTTGCTTGATTAAGTAAATAATCAGGGTATTCATCTCGCCAGCTTTCTGTCGGAACTGCAGGATCATCTGACCCATGAAAGTTACCAGTTGATACTACAAAAAGAACATTAAATTTTCTTGCGAGAACATCTATTATATATGCTAATCCTTTAACGTGCTTACCATCATATGGTGAGTTTAAATTTCCAATCGACAAATTAAATATTCTGCACCCTTGACCATAAAAGTATTCGACTGCATCACTCAAGGTTTTTTCCAATGTACCGGAATCGTAAATTGCATTACCGGTAAATGGGCATTTACGCATTATTTTCCCATTGTAAATCCAAACCTCAGGATTCCAGTAGTTGCTAGAATCACAGTTTTCAACATCACCATACAAAGCTATCCCCGCAACTGCAGTCCCATGGCCAACATCATCGAACTCATCTTCTCCATTTATAAATGATTGACTTTCAGCAATTGAAGATCTCAATAGCGGATGGTTTGTATTAATCCCACTATCCAAAATACAAATTTTAGAGGAGTGAGGGGGCGGGGAAGGGATGTAATGAGGAAGTTCGGTAATGTCTCTATTCAGTTGAGGAAAGTTGATTCCTGTGGCAGGGAGAAGATCAACGTATCTGACGTCACAATGATTTAGAATTAGGTCAACTTGACTAAAATTAATTTCTATCCGAAACATCAATAGACTATCAAGATTGATCCTGTCAATTTTTTTAATATTGTTGGATTCTAACCATTTTTCAAAATTACCACATAATTTTAATCTTGATGGGTGGTTCATTACATCAATCGGCCATAGTTCAACGTCGAGTTGGAAAAACTCTTCAGTAGGTAGACCATAGTTCTTTATTGCCCAACTTTTACGGTCTTCGCAGTTCCAATTCTCAATAGTTTCAATTGCTTCTAAGATCTGTTTATAAGTAAATGATTTATCAGAAAAACCTAGTTTTTCAATATGATCTTGGAAGGTAGCTAATCCTTGCTCTGTAGCAAAGACGATGCAAACTTGATTACTTTCTTGGCTTATAAATTCTAAGCCATGAGCTTTCAAATTATCAAAAGTCATGGCGCCATCATACTGCAGCTTTAAAACGTAAGGGGAATCAGATGATGATTTTACCTGTTGTTTTGCGACCGATACTGCCTTCGCAAAATAAGCATTAAGCTTTTGCCCATGTCCCACTAAGTCATCTTGCTTAGCGAAGCGTGGTGGAGTTTTAGAACGGCGCCGGTTATCTATTTCTTCTCTAAAATAGCTTAGATGATTGTATGTTGGCAATTTTTTTCATCCTTGATTATATTTAAATATTACGAGAGTTTTCTCTTTTTAAGGCACTTCGAATTTCTTTAATTGTTAAAAATTCTTGTCCTTTTAAGATCATTCTTTTTACAGCTCGACGCACAACTCTTTCAATATCAGAACCGCTTTTACCTTCTAAAGAATCCAGTAATTCTGTATCGTCAGTTTCAAACTGGCGTCTTACGCCCCGGAGCTTAAGTTTCAAAAGCGAATTTAGAATTTGTCTATCTGGTAGTGGAAACTCTATCGAATCGTCGAAACGGCGCCATATTGCTGAATCAAGAATAGTTTCATGATTAGTGGCAGCAAGAATTAAACTCAACCCATCGTACGAGTCCATCATCTGAAGAACTGCATTAACTACACGACGCAACTCACCATGCTCAGAATTATCATTTCTTTCTTTTCCTATGGCATCAAACTCATCAAATAAAACCACAAAGTTATTAGAAGCTATGAAATCAAAAACTTTTCTAAGGTTTGCTGCCGTCTCACCTAAAAAGGAAGAAACTAAAACATCAAGTCTTACAATAGCCAATGGCTTATCTAATTCGAAGGCTATAACTTCGGCAGCAAGTGTTTTACCACAACCAGGTGGGCCAAAAAATATCACTTTACCCGATGGCTTTATACCAAAGCTACGTAATATATCCACTCTTCGGTGTTCTTCAAGTAATTCCTCAATCATCGAAATACTTGACTCCGGCAGTATAATCTCATCTAGTGAGCGACTAGGATGACGAATGTCTAATAGTGGTAGCCCTCGTTCTTTATCTATAGGAATATCATAAGTCAGCAGAGGTCTTTTGACTTTATTATCTTGAATGCTACCGCCACCATATAAAATTTTCTCAAGATCGTTTGCTAATAAATGGTGCTGCTTCTGACGTTCTTCCTCAATTATTGCCTCTGAAGCTCGACGAAAAGCATCTGGATCCCCAACGGTTCCAGCTTTAAAAAGTTGTCTTAGAATTTTTCCGTTTGCCATTTGCTCCCCCAGATTAAGTCCATACTTTTTCAAGAAGTATGCGATAACTCCTTTTACCGAAGAGAAATTAATCAACTAGGGTAGCAAAAGAGAAACTGTTATTATTATAAACCTAAAGTCGATTTAAGTTTATTAAAAAATAATCATTAAAATCATAACGTTACATAGCTTAGAGTTTAAGCAGTTACCAAACTAACATTTCGCTCTCCAGAACTAGCAAAGGGGGAGAAGTGTAAGGGATAAACTGATTGATACAGATAAATGCATGTATTAAAGATGGGTAAAACTTAGAACAGGTTCTGAAACTCATTGAACACCTTATTTAACATAATTATGATGTTCTGAACTTCGTGTCCTAGCGAAGCTGAACAGCCCGCCATTTTGAGTGCCTTCCGGCCGTAAGTGACCACTAAATGCCAGACGCTGTTTAAAAAGCTAGCAATAACGTTGCTCACGAGAAGAGGTGTGCGTATGCATGCACCGGCACTCGCGCGCTCCCCGACAATTCATCACTTCGATACAGCGGTAACCGCTAAAAATCCCATCTCAGGCGAAGCCCAAAAGCCTGCCGGCCTGAAGAACGGATACCTTCCGACGGGCACGTGAGGGACTCAATTTGCTGTTCTCAGAGATGCTTACGCTACGCTATTACTAATCAATCAGACACGCTGCGCGCTTTATTTCAGTGCAGTTGCTAATCAGAACGATACAAATAATACAAATAAATATTTCCTCTTGTCTGCAACCTAAAACCATCAACTTTATATTTGAGTTAATCAGACAAATAACCCTTCACTAAGTTAAATATAAATCCCATTCTCGTTTTATAGCGCCATCAGGAACTTTCTGATTGTTTAGGTGATATTCTGCACAAACAAGCTTACAAAAAATTTACAATCAATTTCACTTAAGTCTTTATGATGGCACATACAGGGAAGTTACTGGCGCTGAGCGTCAGCTTATTAACTGCTTCAGCAATAGCGGCACCGTTAAATCCGGGCGACCGCGATTACATCCAGAATCAGCAGCAACAGCGTCTGCAGCAGGACCAGAACCAGCGCGATGCGCTGTGGAACGCTGTCGCCCCGCAGGCCGCACCGGATGGCGGTTTAAGTGCATCCAGTCCGTGTTTCCCCGTCCATCATATCGTCATCCGCAATGCGTCTTTACTCTCACAGAGCCAACAGCAGAATATCACTGCGCCCTATATTGACCGCTGCCTGAACTTAACGGAAATTAATTCGCTGGTCCACGCCATTTCAGACTGGTATATGCAGCGCGGCTATATTACCAGCCGCGCGTTTTTAACCGAACAGGATTTATCCTCCGGTGAGCTGGTT
Source organism: Candidatus Pantoea communis (assembly GCF_011752685.1). NCBI lineage: Bacteria > Pseudomonadati > Pseudomonadota > Gammaproteobacteria > Enterobacterales > Erwiniaceae > Pantoea > Candidatus Pantoea communis. The sequence goes on along the minus strand of NZ_VWXC01000030.1, from coordinate 17,715 downwards.
ATTCCGGTGCTGGAAGGGAAGCTCGACGAAATACGCCTCGACGGGCAGCACCCGCGCGCGCTGTTAATGGCGTTTCCCGGCCTGGAAGGGAAGATGCTTAACCTGCGCGATATTGAGCAGGGCATGGAGCAGATTAACCGCGTACGCTCAACGCCGGTGCAGATTGAAATTCAGCCGTCGCCTAAAGCGGGATATTCCGTCGTGAACCTCACGGCAAAACCGGAGTTTCCGCTCAGCGCTTCGCTGGGCTTTGATAACAGCGGACAGAAGAGCACTGGCGTGGGCCAGCTGAACGCCTCGCTCACCGGCAACAACCTGCTGGGCCTCGCCGACCGCTGGTTTATCAGCGGCGCGCGCAGCAGCGCCTTCAGCCAGTGGCGCGACGCGCAGAGCCTGCAGGCGGGCGTCAGCGTGCCGTACGGCTACGGCCTGATCGACTACAGCTACAGCTGGAGCAGCTATCACAGCAGCTTCATCAACAATGATTTCACCTGGCTCAGCAACGGTGACAACGTCGCGCACCGCCTGAACGGCTCCTGGGTACTGTTCCGCAACGGGGACATCAAAACCGGCGTCCAATTCGGCCTGAACCACTACACCAGCCACAACTTCCTGAATAACACGCTGCTCACCAGCAGCAGCCGCAAAATCACCAGCCTGCAGTTCGGCCTCAACCACACGCAGAAAATCTTCGGCGGCGTGGCCACGCTCAATCCGGCCTTCAGCCGCGGCATGCCGTGGTTTGATGCCGAAAGCGATGACGGCAAAAGCGGCGACCTGCCGAAAGCGCAGTTCCGCAAGTGGAGCCTCAGCGCCAGCTTCCAGCGTCCGCTGACGAACAGCCTGTGGTGGCTCAGCAGCGTTTACGGCCAGTGGTCGCCGGATCGGCTCTACGGCAGCGAGCGCCTGACGCTTGGCGGCGAAAGCTCGGTGCGCGGCTTTAAGGAGCAGTACCTCTCCGGCGATGCCGGTGGCTACCTGCGCAACGAACTGGACTACAGCCTGTTCACGCTGCCGGTGATGGGCGAGGTCAGCGCGCTGGCCGCCGTCGACGGCGGCTGGCTGAAGATCGACGCGCAGAACCGCGAGTCCACCGGCACGCTGTGGGGCAGCGCGGTGGGCATCAGCACCCGCAGTCGCTATTTCTTTACCCAGTACACCGTGGGTATTCCGTTCAGCTATCCCGGTCATCTGCAGCCGGATCACGTCAGCATTTACGCCCGCGTCGGGCTGGTTTTCTAAGAGGCAAAGATTATGGACGATCGTCAACCCGTTTCCCTCGCCCGTCGCGCGCTGAGCTATCTCATCTGTTATCTGGTGGCGGTGCAGCCCATGCTGCCGGTCGTCGCCGCACAAATCACCCCTGTGACGCCCGGCACGAAGATGGATGCGGCGGGCAACGGCGTGCCGGTGGTCAACATCGCCACGCCTAACGCAGCCGGCGTCTCGCACAACCAGTACCAGCAGTACAACGTCGGCCAGGAAGGGCTGATCCTCAACAATGCCACTGGTCAGCTCAATCAGACACAGCTCGGCGGCCTGATCCAGAACAACCCCAACCTGAAAGCCGGGCACGAAGCGCAGGCGATCATTAACGAAGTGACGGGCGCGAACCGCTCTCAGCTGCAGGGCTATACCGAGGTGGCGGGCAAAGCGGCCAACGTGATGGTGGCAAACCCTTACGGCATTACCTGTAACGGCTGCGGCTTTATCAACACGCCGAACGTCACGCTGACCACCGGGAAGCCGCAGCTGGATGCAAACGGCAACCTCTCTTCGCTGGAAGTCACCAAGGGCTCGGTCACCGTTGAAGGTAAGGGGCTGGACGGCAGCGGCGCCGACGCGGTGTCGATCGTCGCGCGCGCCACCGAGATCAACGCCGGGATCCACGCGAAAGATCTGTCTGTCACCGTGGGGGCCAACCGCGTGGGCGCGAACGGTTCAGTCACACCGATAGCCGGCGAGGGCGCGGTGCCGTCGGTGGCGGTCGATACAGGTGCGCTGGGCGGCATGTACGCCAACCGCATCCATCTGGTGTCGAGCGAGAAGGGCGTGGGAGTGAACCTGGGCAACCTGGCCGCGAAGCAGGGCGATATTCAGCTGGATGCGAACGGTAAACTGACGCTCAGTAACAGCCTGAGCAGCGGCGCATTGACGGCGAATGGCGCATCGGTTGCGCTGAACGGTGATAACAAAGCCACCGGGCAAATCAACGTCAGTGCACAGCAGGATGCCTCGCTGGGTAAGGGAACCCTGCTCAGCGATGCCGGGATCGCCGTGACGGCGAAGGGCAACCTGACCACCGGCGGCACCAGCCTGACGGCGGGTCGTGACATCCGGCTGAGCGGGGTGACTCTGACTGCGGATCAATCCACCCGCGCCAACGCCGGCAGCAGCATTCAGCTTCAGGCTCAGAACCACATCAGCAACGGCGGTCAGTTCACCGCAGCTGACAGCCTTTCCGCCGATACCCGCCAGCTGAACAACAGCGGCGCGCTGGCCGCGAGTACCATCAGCGTCAAAGCGGGTACGTTACAGAACAGTAAGGGCGCGAGCGTCGCCGCGACCCGCAGCCTGACGACGGTGAGCGACAGCCTTCTCAATCAGGGCGTGTTCTCTGCGCCTGTGCTGGATATCAGCAGCGCTCAGACCGATAACAGCGGCATGCTGCAGGGCACCAGTGCGTTGAGCTTCAGCGGCAGCAGCCTGAACAATTTCAGCGGCGGCACCCTCAGTTCCAATAATGCCTTCACGCTCAACCTGCCGGTTCTCAGTAACAGCGGCCTCATCAGCAGCGGCACCACGCTGACGCTAAGCGGCGACAGGCTGATTAACGCGGGAGAAATTAACGCGGCAGACCTCAGCGTGTTTAACGCGGTGGTGCTGAATCAGTCGGGCGGCTCGCTGCTCGCCGGGCAGGCGTTGCAGCTGAACAACCAGCAGCTCACCAACGAGGGGAAAATGTCCGCCGTCGGGCTGACCCTCAACAGCGACACCATCAGTAACAGCGGCACGCTGCAGGCAAAACAGACGCTGCAGACGCAAAGCCGGCAGCTGACTAACACCGGGACCGTACTCAGTGAAGACCAGCTGACGCTGGATACCGCCGGGCTTAATAACGCGGGTTCACTTCAGGGCCGGCTGATGAATGTCAGTGCAGGCAACTGGCTGAACAGCGGAAAGGTGCTGAGCCTGGCGGAAGGGACGTTAACAACAGGCAGCCTGAACAACACCGGCAGCCTATTCAGCCAGCAGGCGCTGCAGCTCAGCAGCGGTGAAACCGACAACAGCGGCCTGATTCAGGGGACGACGGCGCTCCGCTTCAGCGGTCAGCGCCTCACGAACCTGGCCGACGGCACCGTCAGCTCTGATAACAGTTTCGGGCTCGATCTGCCGGAGCTGAACAACGCCGGGCTGATTTCCAGCGGTACGGCCCTGAACCTGAGCGGCGGCACGCTGACCAACGCCGGAGAAATCAGCGCCACTGATATCACGGCAGACAACGACACTCTCAGCAATCAGCAGGGTGGCCTGCTGCTGGCGGATAACGCCGTGCAGCTGAAAAACGGCAGTCTTTCCAATGCCGGGCAGATAGCCGCCGGCCAGCTTGCTATCAGCAGCAACACCGTGGAGAACAGCGGCACGCTGCAGGGCAAACAGTCGCTGCAGGTGACAGGACAGCAGCTGACCAACAGCGGAACCGTGCTGAGCGGCGGTCAGCTGACGCTGAAGCAGGATCGGCTGGATAACCGCGGTCAGATGCAGGGTCAGCAGCTTGACCTGACCGCAGGCGACTGGCAGAACAGCGGCAATGCGCTGAGTGAAGGGGATGCAACGATTACTGCCGGCACGTTAACTAACAGCGGCAAGATACTGGGCCAGCAGCACATCGGGATAACGGGGAGCACCGACAACAGCGGCTGGCTGCTTGCACAGGCGCTGACGCTGCAGGGGGATCTGGTCAACAGCGGGCTGATGCAGGGGACCAATGCCCTGACGCTGCAGGGCGATACGCTCGTCAATAAAGGCAACGGGCAATTACTGACGGCCGGCAAGGCAGACGTGCAGGGCTCATCGCTGAACAACCAGGGCAGCATCCAGGCGGATCAGCTCGACCTGAAACTGGAAAGCTGGCAGAACGCCGGCAGCGCGCGTGCGGATTCCGGGCTCAGTGCGAGTGTCAGTGGTGCGCTGGATAACAGCGGAAAGCTGATAAGCGAACAGGCGATGAACCTGCTCAGCAACCAGCTCAGTAACAGCGGGACGCTGGCAGCAGACCGCCTGACCCTCATGGCACCCCGGCTGACTAACTCAGGCCTGCTTCAGGGCAACAGCGCGCTCTCGCTCAGCAGCGCGGACATTACGAATACCGCCACCGGCGAGCTGATCACCGGTGATTCGCTCTCCCTTGCACCCGTCACGCTCACCAACGCCGGCCTGCTGCAGGTGACAGGCGACCTGAGTCTGACCGGACACAACGTCAGCAACAGCGGTCGCATCACGGCAAGCAATCTGAACGTGGACCTGGACGGGGCGCTGGACAACAGTGCGGGCGGGTTGCTGCTGGCACAGCAGCAGGCCGATCTTCAGGTCAACACCCTGAATAACGCAGGAACCGTTGCCGCACAGCAGATCAAAACCTCTGGCGCGAAGCTGCAGAACCAGGGCCTGCTGCAGGGTGACGCGCTGCTAAGCGCAGAGTTTGCCCAGTTCGATAACCTGCTTCACGGGCAGCTTGTCAGCGGTGGCGAACTCTCCCTGAAGGGAGGGACGGCCAGTAACGCAGGCGTGTGGCAGGGCAAAAACCTTGGCTATCACTTCACCTCACTGTCCAGCAGCGGCACCATCAACGGCACCGGTTCCCTGAGCGGCACCTCGGACACACTGCTGGACAACAACGGCAGCCTGCTGTCCGCTGGAGATGCCAGCATATCAGCCGGCAGCCTGACGAACAGCGGAAAGATAATGGCGGACAGCCTCACGCTTCGCGGGGATTCGCTGAGTAATCAGGGGCTGTGGCAGGGCACGACGGCGCTTGATGCGCAGGCATCTGACCGTCTGGTTCAGTCAGCGGGTGGTCAGACTCTGACCGGGGGAGCGCTGCAGCTGAATGCCGGCACGCTGGAGACTTCCGGTACGCTGCAGGGTGAGGGCGTCAATGTCAGTGCGGGAAGCTGGCAGCATCAGGGATCGCTGCTGAGCGGCGCTGACCTCACGGCATCGGTCAGCGGGGAGCTAAATAATCAGGGTGGGCTGCTGTCTCAGGGCGCAGCGCAGATTGGCGCGCAGAATCTGAATAACAGCGGCAAACTGCTGGCAGAAAAAGGCGTCACGCTCAGCGGCAGTTCGCTTAACAACAGCGGTACGGTACAGGGTGATGCGCTCGCCATCCGCCCCGCCAGCGTCACCAATCAGGGCAGCCTGATTGGCCTGAAGTCACTCACTCTCGGCCCGGCACCCATCCAGGGGTTCCGCCTGCTTGCCGTTCAGGCTCAGCCCGCGCGCGTGCTGATGAACAATGCTGGCGGCCAGCTGCTGACGCAGGGCACGCTGCACATCAGCGGTGACGCCGTGACGAATAACGGCACCTGGCAGGGACAGCAGATCCTGCTGGATGCCACAAGCCTCGCCAACGGCGGTGCCATTCAGAGCGCCGGCGACCTGCAGCTGAATCTGAGCGACACGCTCACCTCTGACGCGGGCAGCAAAATCTCCGCCAATGGCACCGCCGCGCTCAATGCCCTGAGTTTCATAAACCAGGGGCAGTGGATTGCCCGCAACCTCACGTTGCAGGGTACGACGCTGAACAACAGCGGTGAGATTTCGGGCGTTGAAGGCCTGACCACCACCCTGACGGGCGCGCTGACGCAGCAGCAAAACGCGGTGCTGCTGAGCGGTGGCACGCTGGACGTGCATGCAGCCACCGTGGATAACGCGGGCCGCATGCAGGGTAAGGATCTGTTACTCAGCAGCGACGGCGTCACCAACAGCGGGCGCATGCAGGGCGACAGCAGCCTGCAGCTCAACGCCGGCGGACGCCTCACCAATAACGCCAGCGGCACGTTGCTCAGTCAGAACGGCCTGACGCTGACCGCGCCCGAACTCTATAACTACGGCGTGATCCAGGGTGCCACCAGCCGTATTACCACCAGCGGCCTGGCCAGCAACAGCGGCAAGTTACTCTCTTCGGCGGATCTCACGCTGAACGCGCCACAGCTGGTCAACAGCGGCTGGCTGCAGGCTTCTCAGCTGGTCCTCAACGCGGCCAGCGCCAGCAACAGCGGCACGCTGATGGCAGACCAGCAGGCGACACTCACCGGCAACAGCCTGCAGAACCAGGGCACCGCGCAGGGCGGGAACCTGGCGGTGAACTATGCGCAACTCACCAACAGCGGCACGCTGCTCGGCGCCAGTCAGCTGAATGTCAAAGCGACAAATGTGACCCAGCTGGCCGCGGGTAAGCTGTTCAGCGGCGGCAATCTGCTGCTGGAAAGCACGGGATTTGATCAGCTTGGACAGGTGGTGGCGCTGGGCGACGCGACGCTGAAACTGATTAACGGCTTTACCACCCGCAACACGCTGGCCGCAGGCGGCCGTCTCAGCATCAGCAGCAATGGTGCGATTGACAACCAGGGCACGTTACAGGGGCAGGCACTGACACTGAACGCAAGCGGCGATCTGTCGAACAATGGGCAGCTCACCACCGGCATCGGCGACAGCAGCCTGAGCGGCAATCGCATCACGATGAACGGCGCAGGCACACTGCAGGGGGGAGGCAATGTTGTGCTGACCAGCCGCAGCGATGTGGCGCTGAATGGCTTTACCGGTACGAGCGGCAATCTCACCATCACCTCACCGGGCAGCATTGTGAACACCGCGCTGCTGTATGCCGGGCAGAATCTGTATCTTTTTGCCAACAGCATCCGAAACCAGCAGGGTAATATCCTTGCTGGCAATAATCTCCTGATGCAGAAAGATGCAGCGGGAAATCAGACCGCTGAAATCATCAACACCTCGGGCACAATTGAAACAACGTCTGGTGACATACTGTTAAACACGCGCCATTTGACCAACCAGTGGCTGTCAATTCAGCCCGGTACAACCACTACAGAAAATCTGGCTAACAGCTTCACCTCACCTCAACCAGGCACCTATGCGATTCCTTATACGTTTTTTTCCCCGGACCAGGTCAGATTTCTGAATTTTGGTTTTAGAATCATTGGCGATCAAAATCGCGTTCTTGACGGCACGATTGCGGATCTGCGCGAGGGTGTAACTCAAACTGAAGTCGCGGTATCCCGCGTGAACTCATCAACGGTAACGTCGGGAACGGCCGGAAGAATAAGTGCTGGAGGAAATTTATCAGGCACAGCGCAGACATTAGATAACCTGGGTAGTTATTTGCTGGCAGGGAAATCTTTATCTCTTTCAGGAACAACATTAAATAACCAATCTTATCTTTCAGGCAGTCAGACGGTTTACAGAACCTATACGCTGGACCCGGTCAATGATGCGGTAGCCACATATAAAAATATGCCAACAGGCGTGCCCGGTTACTCTTACAGCAACACGCTTTATCCTGACCCAGATTTATTTGTTGATACAATCAACTTTACCGCTACAGATAGTTATCGAACTGAAGGCACCACCGCGATTCGCGGTGTTATTCAGGCGAATGGCAACGTCAGCGCTAATTTTACCTCTGTCGTTAATAACAGTGAATCGAGCGATGTTCGTGGCACCATTACGCCAACGCTTAACGCACCAGCGATAGCCAGTCTGGCTCACGCTGAGTTCAGCAATGGGTTGCAACGTCTTGGTCTTGAGCAAGCCTCAGCCGTCGCCGTGGGCAGCCCTGACTGGATCGACCAGGTTTCACGTGCGGTGCAAACCGTGAATGGCGGAGGAGCCCTTGTGTCGTCTGATACAGCGGTCAGGGGGCTGAATACCATTACTGACAAAACGGTAGCCCTGCAAACCGGCGGCAAAAAAATTACTCTGGTTGGTAACTCAGACGATGCATTTATACCGCAGCCCGGAAGACTTCCCGAGGGGCAGAAAGTCGATACCAGCGCCTATCCGATTCCGGAAACGCAGAATGGCTACTTTACGGTGTCGCAGGATCCTTCCAGCCCCTATTTGATCACCGTTAACCCGAAACTAAATGGCTTGGGAAATCTCGATCAGACCCTGTTTAGCGATCTCAATACCCTGCTTCATCGCCAGCCTTCAGCCGCTCCGGCTGAGACGCGAAGCGCCTATACCGATGCCGGTCAATTCCTTGGGTCTTCTTATTTGCTGGATCGTTTGCAGCTCAAACCGGAGCAGGATTATCGCTTTCTTGGCGATGCGGCGTTTGATACCCGTTATGTCAGCAATGCGCTATTGAGCCAGACCGGGAACCACTATATCAACGGTATGGGTTCCGATCTGGAACAGATGTCCTATCTGATGGATAACGCAGCGAAAGCACAGCAATCTCTGGGATTAGAGTTCGGTATATCTCTGAATGCTGAACAGATAGCTGCACTCGATCACAGCATACTGTGGTGGGAGCAAGCGACGATAAATGGCCAGACGGTGATGGTGCCGAAACTTTACCTGTCACCTAAAGATGCCACCGTGGCCAACGGCAGCGTGATTGCAGGCAATAACGTCACACTGACGGCAGACAATATCCGCAATAACGGCAGCACCATTGCCGCGACACAGAATGTCGCGCTGACCAGTCAGACACAAATTGAGAATATTAACAGCAGCCTGATTACGGCGGGCGAAGGCTTAAACCTGAGTGCCCTGGGAAATATCAATAACATTGGCTCAACCATAAGTGGCAAGCAGGTGGCACTTGAAAGCGTCGGTGGAAATATTATTAACCTGACGAACACCTCCAATACCAGCAATAACTCAATCTGGAGTAAATACGCCATTACAGAGCAGGGAAATCAGGCAGCCATTACCTCTACAGGTAATCTCTCTCTGGTGGCTGGTGACAGCCTGCTCAACACAGCCTCTCTGCTAAAGGCTGACAATGACCTGAAAATTCAGGCAGTGAATGATGTCTGGCTCGGCGCGAATACTGTCAACAGTAACTTTAAAAACCGCAATCGTGATAACGCCAGCACCGCAGCGGTAGGCAGTACGCTATCCGCAGGTTCGGCATTAACGATTAATGCAGGCAAAAACCTTTCAGTCGAGTCAGGGCAGCTTAATTCAGGCAAGGACATGTCGCTGAAGGCGGGGAATGACCTCGATTTAAAATCTCAGCAGTCCAGCGCCCATGATCAAATCGGCAATAAAGAAAGTCATAGCTCCATTGCAGCGCCCACGATGGTGTCCAGCGGCGGCAATCTGACATTAAATGCCGGGCAGGATCTGACAAGCCAGGCGGCAGCCCTGGTGGCTGAGGGGAATATCGGACTGCATGCTGGTCGTGACATTAGCCTCGTTGCAGAAGAGAATCGTTCCGGCAACAGCGAACGCAGCAGCAATAAAATCATTATCAACGAAACTGCGCGCCAGCAGGGTACTGAAATCACTGGCAAGGGCAGCACTTCCCTTACGGCTGGTCGCGACATCATCAGCCAGGCCAGTAACATCACAGCTGACCAGGACCTGTCTCTGAAAGCCGGTCGTAACGTGGATCTCACCACCGCGACCGAAAGCGACTATGCGTACCGCGAAGAGACCAAAACCAAAAAAGGTTTCCTCAAAAAGACCACTACGCACACCATTCAGGAAGACAGCGTCACCCGCGAAAAGGCCTCGCAGCTGAGCGGAAACACGGTCTCCGTGATTGCGGGCAATGACCTCACCGTACAGGGTTCTTCAATCGCCGGTGACAAAGGCGTCGCACTCAGCGCAGGCCATGACCTGAATATCGTTACCGCCACCAACACCGATTCTACCTACAGCCTGAAAGAGGTGAAGAAAAGCGGGCTGATGGGCGGCGGCCTCGGTCTCAGCTACGGCAAACAGTCGGCGAAAAGCGAGCGCAACGGCGAGCAGGTCACGCAGAGCGATGCGCGCAGCCTGGTGGGCGCAGGCAACGGTGCGGTGACCCTGACGGCAGGCAACAACGCGCTGATTAAGGGCAGTGACGTGGTCGCAGGCGGTCAGAACGGCGACATCAGCGTAACGGCGAAGAACATCGCCATCGTGGCGGGTCAGGATCAGGTACGCGAAACCGCGAAACAGGAGTCAAAAAGCAGCGGGTTTGGCCTGAGCCTGAACCTGGGGCCGCTGGACACGGTGCGCAACCTGCGCGACATCATGAGCAACACCAGCTCTGTGTACGACCAGGTCAAGCAGGTGGGTAACGAGTTTGGCGCCAGCGCGCTGGATTCACCCGCACCGGGTCTGACCTATGGTCGTTCAGACAGCAAAGCCAGCCAGAACACTGAAAGCGTCTATCAGAGTGGCAGCACGCTGAATGCTACCGGCAACCTGACGCTGAAGGCCCGTGGCGATGCGGATACGGCCACCGGCAACATTCTGGTCGAAGGCAGCAGCCTGAACGCTGGCGGTAAAGCCTCGCTGGACGCCACGCGCAATATCGACATCACCAGCGCCGCCGACAGTCAGAAGGCGGCCAGCAGCAGTAGCAGCAAGAACTGGTCGGCGACGACCTCCGCCTCAATAGGTGCGCTGGCGCGCAGCGGCGGCGGTTCACCGAACAACGGTTCGGCGGGCACCAACTACGGCTCAAAAAACAGCCAGATGAGCGGCGACAGCAGCATACTCACACAGCACACGTCATCGATTACCGCTGGCAGCGTTGACGTGACCAGCCACAAAGGCGACATCGCGATTACCGGCTCAACGCTGACCGGCACCACCGGCGTCTCGCTAAACGCGGAGCAGGGTAACGTCAGCGTCGTCGCGGGGGAAGACCGCCAGCAGGCGTCGGCCAGCGGGTCAGATCATGCTATTGGCGATCTGGGCGGCGACGGCTACAGCGGCACGGTGGGCGTGGGCCACAACAGCTGGAAAAACGCCAGCGCGGGCACGCAGCAGAACACCGTGCGCAGCGGCATCGTCAGTACGCTGGGTAACGTGACCGTTAATGCGGCTAAAGACGTCAACCTGCAGGGCGCAGACGTTTATGCCGGAAACGCGCTGAACGTCAATGGCGAAAACATCCACCTCGACCCGGCGAAAGATACGCACGACGCCAGCAGCAGCAGTAAATCCTCGCAGTATGGCATCACCGCGCAGGTCTCCGGCTACGGCGTGAGCATGGCACAGGCGGCAGACAAGCTCGCTCAGTCGCACAAACAGAGTGACGATCCACGTCTGCAGGCGATTTATGCCGCGCAGGCGGCCATGACCGCGCTGTCGGCTTATACCCAGAACACCGCCGCCGTCAAAGTCACGGTCAGCGCCACCGCAGGCAGCAGCCATCAGTCCGTGGAGCAGAGCAGCACGCAGCAGAGCGGCAGCGTACTCGAAGCGGGCGGCGACGTAGCGGTCACGGCGAAGCAGGACATCACCGGCGAAGGCGTCAAAATCAGCGGTGATAACGTCTCCCTGAGTGCGGGCCGCGATATCGCTCTGAGCAGCGCCACAGACAGCAGCAGCCAGAAATCGAGCAGCGGCGGCAGCAAGTATGGCGTCGGCGTGGGCTTTGGCCTCGGCGGCAGCCAGAACGGCTTCTCCATTGAGCTGGCCGCCAGCCAGAACAGTGCAAACGGCAACGGCAGCAGCATTACTCACCACAACAGTGAAGTGAACGCAGCGGGCGACCTGACGGTGAAAGCCGGTCAGGACGTCACGCTGAAAGGCGCGAACCTCAACGGTCATCACGTTGACCTCGATGCGGGCCGCAACCTGGAGATTGCCAGCCAGCAGGATCGTGCGAGCTACGACAGTCATCAGAGCTCATCCGGCTTCAGCGCCAGCATCTGCGTGCCGCCTATCTGTGCGGGCGTGCCGGTGGAGGGCAGCGCCAGCATGAGCGGCAGCAAAATTTATAACGATTTTGATTCTGTACAGCAGCAGAGCAGCATCAGCGCGGGTGACGGTGGCTACAACATTTACGTCGGCAACCATACGCAGCTGGATGGCGCGGTCATCGCCTCCTCCGCAACGCCAGACAAAAACCACCTCAGCACCGGTACGCTCGGCTGGACCGATATTGAAAACCACGCCAATTCAGGCGGCAATGGCTTCAGCGTGGCCGTCAGCGGCAGCATGGGAAAAACCACCACGCCAGCGTCTGACAGCTTTATCAACAACATTCCGAAATCCGGGCAGCCCCAGCCGTCGGGCGGCAACTCGCCGCCCATGGGTACGCTGCAGCAGACGAAAGACAGCGCCAGTTCAACGACATACAGCGCCATCTCGCCGGGCACGATTGAGATCCGCAACCCGGATGCCCAGAAGCAGGACGTATCGCAAATCAGCCGCGACACTGCCGCAGCGGAGAATGCGCTGAAGGATAAGTTTGATGCGCAGAAAGCGGAAGACAGTCTTGCCATTCAGCGGGAAATGGCGGTTCTGGGGCAGCAGGCTATCCAGCAAACCTTCGACGCGCTCAAGAAGCAGGAGAAAGAGCAGGAGAGAGAGAAGCTTAAAACCGATGCCGCGTTCAACGGACTCTCAGACGCGGATAAGAAAAAAACGCTCGATGATTTTGATCAGAAAGTTGAAGAGAAGTACGGCATCGGTTCTGACCTGCAGATTGCGGCGCAGGCCATCAGCGGACTGTTTGCCGGGCTGGCGGGCGGCAACGTCAGCGGGGCCATCGCGGCAGGTGCCGCGCCACTGATGGCGCAATTGGTCAAGCAGGTGTCGCAGGGTAATGAGCCAATGCGTGTACTGCTGCATACGCTGGCATCGGGTCTGATTGCTAAAGCGCAGGGTGGGAGCGGCATCGGTGGTGCTGCTGGCGGCCTGACGGCTGGGTTGCTCAGCTACGAGAATAAACTTAGCCAGTTGCTATTCGGCAAGGATGCTTCTGAATTGTCTTCAGACGATAAAATGCTGATTGCTAACATTGTCACTCTGGCGAGCGCTACAGCTGGGGGAGCAATTGATGGCAGCACAGGGGCAGGCAGTGGTGCATTCGCGGGCAAAACAGAGGTTGTAAACAATTATCTGAGTTTAAATGAAAAGTCAGAGCTGGAGATAGCAAAACAAAAGCTTAAAAACAGCAAGGATCCTGAGGAACGTGCAGCGGCTGAAAAAAAAGTTGCTGAGTTAATGGAGTTGGATATAAGCCGCGATCTTGCAGTCATCAATGCCTGCGGTAATGGTAAAGCCGCAAGTTCAGGTTGCGCTAATGCAAGATTGCAAGTGATTGCAGCTAAAACAGAGTACGAAACGACAGGCAACTATAACTCAAGGGCTAGCCAACAGTATGCTGATGCTTATGGCGCGATAGTTAACTTACTTGATATCACCAGTGTTGATGCCCAAAATCAACAGCAGGTCAAAGATGCAATGGTGAATTATGCGATGGCTCAGCTTGGCGTGGACAAAGCCACGGCTGAGAATTACATCGAAACCTATGATGGTATGAAGACCGTTGCAGCATCGATGACGTCAGTGATAGGTTCGGCGGCCGTGAGCAAACTCAGCGCGCTGGCAGAGAACGTTGTAGTTTATCCATCGGGTATAAATTTCAGCATTAATCAGCCAAAGCATCTGGCAACTGTCGAAGGATTTACACAGAAAAACGGGATCTCAGGCGGTCATAATGCGAATGCGTTTTATGATGCAGCCAAAGAGTATAACGTGAAGATAGTCAGTGAAACTCCAACGGGCGTGAATGGCATTACGGAGGTGAAATATCTGATACCCACGAAGAATAGGGATGGGAGCTTGACTGGTGAATATAAACCATCACCGGAAACCAAAACCATTTACGACCCAAAGATATTTACCGATCAACAAATTCTAGATCTTGGGCAGCAGGCCGCTGCTAATGGTTTTAAGGAAGCGATGAATAGTCCGAATGGTACAGCAAATGTTATATCAGGCGGTGTTAGCTTCAGGATATATGTTGATAAAACCACGGGTAGGGTACGCAACTTCCACCCAAACTGAGGCATTTAATAGATGGAAATGAGTAAAAACTTATTCGACATGTCAGATGTTGACTCGGGTCTGAACGAGATTGTTGTAGGCTATTTCAACATCATGTCATCTAGCAGGAATTTTCTGGAAGTTATCGAACATATTGTTGGTCAGGTTGGTTTTAACACTGATGGGGCTTATTGTAATTTTCCCGACATGAACAGTTTCGACGAAAGCGAACATTTTGAGGGTGTAGAGTTTGCTGTAGGTTACCCGCCTTCGGAGGCGGAGACAGTCATTGTGAGCGAAGAAGCCTGCGATCAATATGTCCGTCTGGCATGTGAACGGTATTTAAAACTGCATCCTGCCGATACTCAAAAAGTAAACAGCTTGCTTGCAAAACTACCTTTTTAAGTTAAGGATCCCAGCGACTCATAGCGATTTTATAAAATGGTGATAGTCGAAAATAGTTATCCGCCACCGGCTAGATTTTTCGACTATTAGCATCCTAGCGAAGAACATACAGGTGCGTACAAGTTATTTAACATAATAAGTATTTTGCGAACTTATATTGTTACTCCAAAACGCTAATGTCGTACGGAACAATTCACAGATGTCGTCCCTGAACTAATCTTAAATCTCCTCAGGCTCAGCTCAGGATGCAGACTTTATGTTGGTGACCATGACAGATAAGGATCTATACCGGCTCGGCATCATTCAGCGCGTTCACGACCACACTCTGCTGCAGCGTGAAGCTGCGCGCCTTCTCGAACTCACCGTTCGTCAGGTTCAGCGCGTTCTGCGGCGTTATCGTGAACATGGCGCGGCGTCGATTGTATCAGAACGTCGCGGGCGTCCCGGCAACAACCGCATTCCCGAAGATTTACGCTGCGCCGCTTTGCATCTGATCCGGCAACACCACGCGGATTTTGGTCCAACGCTGGCCACCGAGAAGCTTCTCGAACGACACGGCATTCCGGTTTCCGTTGAGACTGTCCGCAACTGGATGATTTCAGACGGGCTCTGGCGGCCTCACTCACGAAGACAGGCACACATCTATCAGCCGAGACACCGGCGCGACTGCCTCGGCGAACTGGTTCAGCTGGACGGATCACCATGCCTGGTTTGAGGACCGCGCGCCGAAGTGCTGCCTTCTCGTGTACGTTGACGATGCGACCGGCCGCCTTATGCACCTGCGTTTCTGTGATTCAGAGTCTGCGTTCGATTATATGACGGCAACGCGTGAGTACATTGATGTTCATGGAAAACCCGTCGCATTTTACAGTGACAAGCACGCCGTTTTCCGCGTTAACGGAACGGAGACACGCCGCAGTGGCACCACGCAGTTTGGCCGGGCGCTGCGCGATCTGAGCATTGAGCTGATCTGCGCCAACAGCAGCCAGGCTAAGGGGCGCGTTGAGCGTGCGAACCAGACTCTGCAGGACCGGCTGGTCAAGGAGATGCGGCTGCACAATATCAGCTCCATCAGCGAAGCGAACCGCTGGGTAACCGGCTTTATCGATGACTTTAACCGCCGATTTTCGCGACCGCCAAAGTATCCGAAGGATCTGCATCGTCCTTCAGGCCTGTCACCGGGTGAACTGGACGATGTCTTTGCCTGGCAGGACCAGCGGAAGTTATCAAAATCTCTGACTTTTCAATACGATAAAATGCTCTATCTTATCGACCCTTCAGATGCGAACACCCGCATCGCAGGTGAAAAAATCACCGTGTTTGAATATCCTGACGGCAGGATCTGCTTCCGCTATGCTCAGCGGGAGCTGAGTTATCAGGTTTTCGACAAGCTGGCCTGTGTGGATCAGGGTGAGATCGTCGATAACAAACGCCTTGGTGCCGTACTGCGCCTGGCGCAGGAAAAACAGGATGAGCAGGAAGCGGCCGGGAAACGTTCACGAAGTAAAAAGATGCCGCGCCGGCTGGCTCAGGAGCGTGCACTTGAAGCGCTGAGGGCAATTAATCCGGTGCTGGTGAATCCGGTGAGCTTTGTCTCAGACCTCAAACGCTGACGCCCGCACCCTGCCCGCTTCCGCGGACACGGCGCCTGAGGGAGGAAAAATGACTCAGGAAAAGTTCTCTATCATGGCCATTCAAAGACGCCACTGAGTCCGTGGCCTATTCTGTATTGTCTAAAAAAATCCCGTCAGAATACGATTTTAACGCCGGTGCTGGCACTGACTGGCGACTCGCTGCGCTCGCCGCGCGCCCAGCCCGCGTCCAGCCACAGCGTCGCGGCAGGCGTGACCGATACGCTGACGCCCGCGCCCGCCCGCGCGCCACTGCCGGCGAAGTCGTCGGCAAAGTCATAGCGGTCGTTGATGCGCACGGTGCCGCCCTTTGCCAGCTCCTGCGTCAGCGCGGCCCGCAGGTAAGGCGTGACCGGCACGCCGCCCGCGCTCAGCGTGGCCGCCGCCCGGGCGCCGGCTTCGGCGCGCACCGAGCGCCCGGTGCACGTGCTGGCGGTCATCCCGTTGCTCAGCTCCACGCGCCCGGACTGGTTCTGATAGCCGGTGAGGCTCACGTAGGGGGTCAGGCTCAGGCCGCCGCTGTACTGCAGCTGGCGACCCGCCTCCAGCGAACCCCCGTAGCCCCAGGAGTTCCAGCTTCCGCTGACGTCAGCGCCGTCCCCCATGCGTGCAGACAGGCTGTTCTCAAAGCGGTTCAGTTTCAGCACCGCGTCGGCGTACCAGCCCGTGCCGGACTGCTGGGTAGCGTACAGACCGCCACCCCAGGCGTCGATACGACTTTTTCCACCGTGGGCGTGCTTCACGCGACCGGACGAGGAGCTGACGAAGGCGCCGGTCACCAGCGAGACGTGAGCGTTGTCGCGCGCGACGTCCGCGCCGAGCATCAGGCCGTCCTGCTGCAGCCGGTAAGCGGACTGCAAGGCACCCTGAACCCGGTCGCCGTTATGCAGGTAGGTGCCCCAGACGCCGCTCTGATGGCCACCGCGGACGGACTGCGCGCGGGCGCTCAGGCTGCTGAGCTCGCCGTAAAACATGAACCTGGGGGCGGAGGCCATGCTCAGCACGGCGTCGGTGGACGCAGAGGTGGACGGGCCGGGCTCAGGCTCCGGACCCGGTTCAGGGTCTGGCTCCGGTTCGGGATCAGGAGCAGGTCCGGTACCGGCCTGAACCAGATCCCATTCGTTGCCATTCCGGACCAGCGTGTACTGCCAGGCGCCGATGTCGACCCGCCCGCCGTTCAGGGTAAAACCGGCGTCGCCGCCGCCGGTGCGTACCAGGCGCAGCGCGTCTTCGGTCTGCGCGGGCTCGGCGCCGGTATTGGCGACGTGCAGGAGATAGCTGCCGCTGGCGCTGCCGGCAACGTCGATAAAGTCGCCCTGCATGCCTGCGGCGTCGGTGTTCATGTAGAAGCTGCCGCCGCCATCGATAGTGCCGAGAGACAGGGTGCGAAAGCCGTCGCCGGAAGACGGTGCAAATCGCACGGTTCCGCCATTCAAGGCCAGATTAGCTACGTCAGAGTCGGCGGTTACATTCCAGGCGGAGGAGTCATCAAGCGCAACGTGTCAACGCCAAGATTATTGACCGTTTTGGGGGTGCGGACGATTTCTTGGACTGATTGATTATATTAACCCCAGTTTTTGCCGGTACATATCTGGGCTCACTCCACCCAGCGACAGCTTGATCCGATGACTATTGTACCAGCGGATGTAAC